>NZ_RZPH01001314.1:0-1345 GCF_004022825.1 Mesorhizobium sp. M7A.F.Ca.CA.004.04.2.1 | reverse complement strand
ATCAGCGCCGCGCACAGGGCGATGAACTCCCAGCGCGGAATGGGCAGTTTGCTTGCCGATTGCGGCGCTGGTTTTGGCTGGTCCACGGCAAGTCCGATCTTTCAAACGAAAATGCGCCGGCGGGCCGGCGCATTGGCTCGTCCTGGTCCTGGGTTCAGGACATGAAAATTGCCGAGGTGGGGCTGCCCCGGGTGCCTGGTGCTCGATGCCCAAAATCAACGTCGATTTTCGGGCATGCACAAAACAGAAATCAGGCGGCGCCTTTGACGCTGACGCCCTTCTCGACGAGGAATGTCTGCAACTCACCGGCCTGGAACATCTCGCGGATGATATCGCAGCCGCCGACGAATTCGCCCTTGACGTAGAGCTGCGGGATCGTCGGCCAGTTGGAGTATTCCTTGATGCCCTGGCGCAGTTCGGCCGAGTCCAGGACGTTCACGCCTTTGTAGTCGGCGCCGATATAGTCGAGGATCTGGACAACCTGGCCGGAAAATCCGCATTGCGGGAAACCGGGCGTGCCCTTCATGAAAAGGACGACGTCGTTGCCCTTCACTTCATTGTCGATGTAGTCGTTGATACCGCTCATGGAATATCCTTTCCCGCCTGTGGGAGTCAGGCTCGAAACATATCCCTTCAAATAAACCCAACGATTGCTCGAAACAAGACGTTAGCCGTGCCGTGGCTGAAATGGCGCAAAGGATGAGCCGTGTTGGGCCAAGCGCTAAGGTCAGTCGGGAACGCTGGTCTGCAAGGCGAGTGCGTGCAGCACGCCGCCCATATTCCCTTTCAGCGCGTCATAGACCATCTGGTGCTGCTGCACGCGGCTTTTCCCCCGAAAGCTCTCGGCCACCACCTCGGCCGCATAATGGTCGCCGTCGCCGGCGAGATCGCGGATCGTCACCTTGGCGTCCGGAATGCCGTCCTTGATCAGTTTTTCGATGTCGTGGGCATCCATTGCCATGGCAAAATCCTGTTTCGAGCGGCCGGTGTCAGGCCATAAGATGAGAGTCGGGCGAGCCTAAAGCCTTTCCGGTCCGGATTGAAGCCGTTCTGTCCCACCAACGGCAAGACGGCCCGACGGCTTCAGAGAAAGACTAGGCCGGTGGGCTTGCTTCATCCTCGGCAACGTCGTCGCGTGTCGAGAAAGCACGGCCAAGGCTAAAGGCCAGCACATAGAGCGGCGCGTTGAGCACAAGGCCGACAATGGGGAGATAGCTCGTCATTTGCCAAGCCGGTGAGAAGAACCCTTGGCCATAACCGTCGCAGATGAGCGACGAGCCGTACTCCCACAACGCGCCTACGACCACCGCGCTGGCAAAAAGCTTGATGCAGGTGACGATATGCC
>NZ_RZPH01001313.1:0-1346 GCF_004022825.1 Mesorhizobium sp. M7A.F.Ca.CA.004.04.2.1 | reverse complement strand
CCACAGCGCCTTCTGCGCGGCGATGATGTCGTCGTCACTGACCAGGATCGAGCGTTCGACAAAGGCTTCGGCAATCGGGAACATCATTTCGCCGACGCGCTTTGGCGCCAGCGAATCGGCGGCGATACCCTCGGCCGGCGCGTCGACGGGGTGTCCGGCCTCGAAGGCGCGATGAAGCGTCGGCGCTCCTTCCGGCTCGACGGCGATGATACGGATGCGGCCGGTAAACCAGGCAGCGATGCCGCCGATCAGGCCGCCGCCGCCGACAGCGACCAGCAGCGTGTCGATCTTAGGCAAATCGCTCTCGATTTCGAGCCCGAGCGTGCCCTGGCCGACGAGCGTTTCCTCCTGGTTGAAGGCATGGATCTGCAAGGCGCCGGTCTCCTCGGCGAACCGTTCGCTGGCCGCCAGCGCCTCGGCGTAGCGGGCGCCGCCGACGATCAGTTCGGCGCCGTAGGAGCGGATTCGCTCCAGTTTGGCTGGCGGGCTCACTTCGGGAACGAAGATGGTCGCCTTGTGGCCGAGCCGCATGGCGGCATAGGCGACGGCCGCGCCATGGTTGCCGCCCGATGCCGCTACGACACCGGCGTCGGGAACCGGCCGCTCCAGGAGATTGGTGAAGGCGCCGCGCGCCTTGAACGAGCCGGAATGCTGCAGGCATTCGAGCTTCAGGTCGACGGCCAGCGGCGGCTGATCGAAGTCGGCCATGTCGACGCGCAGCACCGGCGTGTGCCTGATATAGGAGCGGATGCGCGGTTCCATCGCGGCAATGCGCTCGCGTGTGACGGTGATGCCGTTCGTCATGATTGCTCCCTGGGACGGGTAGGTGTGTTTCCGGCGCTCCTATGCAAGCCAGTCGGGCATCGAATCCAGCCCAATCAGGTCGTCATAGGTCGGGCGTGGGCGCACGATGTGGAACCGGTCGCCGTCGACCAGCACCTCCGGCACCAGCAGGCGGGTGTTGTAGGTGCCGGCCTGCACCGCGCCATAGGCGCCGGCGGTGGAGACGGCAATCAGGTCGCCGGCCTTCAGCCTGGGCAGATCGCGGTCCAGGCCGATATAGTCGCCGGTCTCGCAGACCGGGCCGACCACGTCGACCATCATGCGCGGCGTGTCGGCCGGCGGCTGCACGACCGGACGGATGTCGTGGAAGGCGTCGTAGAGCGTCGGCCGGATGAGATCGTTCATGGCGGCATCAACGACGAGGAAGTTCTTGGCGTCGCCTTCCTTCACGAAAATCACTTCCGAGACGAGGATGCCGGCATTGCCCGATATCAGCCGGCCAGGCTCGAACATCACCTTCAGCCCGAGCTTGGTGACATGCTTCCTGACGATCTGGGCATAGG
>NZ_RZPH01001312.1:0-1346 GCF_004022825.1 Mesorhizobium sp. M7A.F.Ca.CA.004.04.2.1 | reverse complement strand
CGTGGTGCCCGATCGCCTGACCATCTGGCAGGCGGCTTCCGCGCCGGAGAGCCTGGCCATCATCCTCGCCGGCACCGTGGTCGTGCTGCCGGTCATCATCTTCTATTCGTTCTATGCCTACCGGGTGTTCGGCGGCAAGGCGACGGATCTGACGTATGATTGAAGGGGATGGCGGGAGCTAATCTCCCCCCTCGAGGGGGAGATGTCGCCGAAGGCGACAGAGGGGGTCGCCACACGGAGAGCGCTAACCTCATTCTGGCGCAAGAGGCCGAGACCGGTCGAGCCGACCCCCTCTGGCCGCTTCGCGGCCATCTCCCCCTCAAGGGGGAGATTAACAGCGCTCAGCTCAATTGCTCGCCGACAGCACCAGCACCGGCTTGTCGCTGTAGAGCGCCGGGAACAGCGCCTTCAAATTCGCCACCTTGGGCAGGTCGTTGTAGACGATGTAGGGATAGGTCGGGTTCAGCGTCAGGAAATCCTGATGGTAATTCTCGGCCGGATAGAAGGTCTTGCCGGTTTCCAGCGTGGTGACGATCGGCTCCGGGAACACCTTGGCCTGGTCGAGCTGGGCGATGTAGCTTTGCGCGATCTTCTTCTGTGCATCGTTTTCGGCGAAGATCGTCGAGCGGTATTGCGTGCCGGAGTCCGGACCCTGGAAATTCAGCTGGGTCGGGTTGTGGGCGACCGAGAAATAGACCTGCAGCAGCTGGCCATAGGTCACCTTCGATGGATCGTAGGTGATCTCGACGGATTCGGCATGCCCGGTGCGGCCTGAGCCGACCGTCTCGTAGACGGCGGTGTCCTTGTCGCCGCCGGAGTAGCCGGAGACAGCCCTGGTGACCCCCTTGACGTGCTGGAAGACGCCCTGCACGCCCCAGAAGCAGCCGCCGGCGAAGATTGCCTTTTCAGTGCCGGCGGCCGCCTTCTCGTCGATTGCCGGCGGCGGGATCTTCACCGCGTCCTCGGCCGAAACCGCCGGCGTCAGCCAGAAGGCGGCGCCCGCTGCGGCAAGTGCAAGCGCGGCGAGGGCGCCTTTGACAAAGCCGAGCGAACGGTTTGAAATCTTGATGTTGGTCATGGTTGCACTCCTCGTGGCTTCCATAGGGATCAGTCTATTGCATCAAATAGTGCGGCGCGACGCACATTCGCGTGCGCCGAATGCGGAATCTTACCGTCAGCGCTGCCCCTCACTGTCCTGCCGGACATCTCTCCCCGCAAAACGGGGAGAGAGCAACTGGCCGCGACGCTGGCGTTTCTATCTGCAACACCGATGATTGGCGAAACCGTCGATGAGCGCCCCTCTCCCCGTCACTATACGGGGAGAGGATGCCGGTAGGCAGGTGAGG
>NZ_RZPH01001311.1:0-1357 GCF_004022825.1 Mesorhizobium sp. M7A.F.Ca.CA.004.04.2.1 | reverse complement strand
ACCTGGAACTGCACCGGCGGCAATCTCGCACTTGCACAAATCCATATTGCACTGCAATATGGATTTGGGCGGGAATGCGAGCCGGGTTCGAAATGTCGTGCCCTTTCGCATGCCTATTTGCGAGAGGATCGGCATGACCGACATTTCCGCGACGCATGTCGTTCCGTCCCGATCCGCCGCCGACAGATCAACCAGAACAAGACTGGCCTATCTCGACGGCTGGCGCGGGCTTTCGATCGCACTGGTGCTGATCGGCCATTTCTTTCCGGTTCCGGGAATCAATCTTGGCGTGCTGGGCGTCGAATTCTTTTTCGTGCTCAGCGGCCGGCTGATGGGCGAGATCCTGTTCATCGAACGCTACCCGCTGAAAAAATTCTTCAAACGCCGCTTCTCCCGCATCTATCCGGCTCTTCTGGTCTTCGTAGTCGTCGCGATGATTGCGCTGTCCGGCACATTCATCGCCTTCAAATGGAAGGCGGCGCTGACGGCGCTGACATTCACCTACAACTATGCCGGCATTCTCGTGACGCGGGCAGGGGCGCTCGACCATATCTGGTCGCTCTGCATCGAGGAGCACGCCTACATCATCCTGGCGCTGATCAGCGTCATCGTCTCAAGTCGCTCTCGCGTGGTTGTGCTGCTCCTGGCGCTGGCCTTGCTGGCCATGGCCAATGGCGCGGTTTCGTACTGGGTCTTCGGGATGGACTACGAAACCACCTATTGGCGCACCGACGTGCACATCGCGTCGATCCTGCTGTCGGCTTCGATCTGCCTGCTGAAGGCCGACGGCATGCTGCCGGCGTTTTTGAGAGGCAAGCATGTGGCCCTGGTGGCGACGTTCTGTGCCGTTGTCCTGTTCCTGGATCAGGTGCCGACGCCGATCCACTATCTCTTCGCGGTGCCGCTGCTGGCTCTGGCCGTCAACGCACTCGATTTCAGCCCACGGTATATTTCCGGATTGCTGTCCTCCTGGCCGATGGCGACGCTGGGTCTGTGGTCGTACTCGCTCTATCTGTGGCAGCAGCCGTTCTACAAATTCGTCTATGAGCAAGGCGTCATGCCGATGCCGATGCTAGCCGCAGTCTTCGCTTGTGCGGCCTGCAGCTACTACCTCATCGAGCGCCCGGCGCGCGAATGGCTCAACCGCAACTGGTGAGCAACAGGGCGTTCAGGCCGTCTTGCGGCGCGCCCGCCCTCTCTATGCCTGCAGCGATCTGACGTAATAGCGCACTGCTTTCTTACCGCCATGGATCACTGCGTCGCCGGCCTCAGTGAAGCCAAGGGCGGCGTGAAAGACATCCGAGGCAGGGTTCGGCGGGTCGGTGTTGACTTCGCAGGTGACCAGATTGTAGCCGGC
>NZ_RZPH01000130.1:2537-9218 GCF_004022825.1 Mesorhizobium sp. M7A.F.Ca.CA.004.04.2.1 | reverse complement strand
CAACTGGCGCGTGCCGACCATGCCGGCCTCATCGATCACCAGGACATCGCGGGCGCTGAGCAGATCCCTGCCCTGTCCCCAGCTATGTTCCATGCTGGCGATGGTGCGTGACGAAATGCCTGAACCGCCCTCCAGATTCTCGGCGGCAATGCCGGAGAGTGCGGCGCCTCGAACCTCATAGCCCGCCGCTGCCCATGCCTGGCACGCAACGCCCAGCATGGCGCTCTTGCCCGTTCCGGCAAAGCCGACAACGACACCAAGACCGTGGCCATCGGTGATGTGCGCAAGTGCATCGATCTGCTCGCCTGACAGGACAAGCCCGCGTTGCGCAGCCTGCGCCAATGCTGCCTCACGATGTGCGTTACTCACCGCGTGTCGCTCGTCCAAATCAATACGTTCCGCAGCGCGGTGAAGGCGCTGTTCGGTCTCGATCATCTGCCGGGTGGTGAAACGGTTTTCGCCGCGCATGTCCTTGCCGAGTTCGACCAGATCGGGTGCGTTGCCGATGGCTGCCACTACCGCGTTGAACTGCTCCACTCCATCGCTGTGCCGATGCGCAAACTTCGCAATGTCTTTTCGGGTGAAGGTCGATTGCTGATGGGTGATGGCATCGAGCGCTACGGTTGGATCGGCAATGATGCGCGCACCATTGTTGCGCGCGATCTCGCGGTGCAGTTCGGCGCGATCTGCTTCACTATCGCCAGCAGCAAGGTCACTGCCCTCGATGCGTTGCGCTGGCGCACCAATCTGGGTTTGCGGCTCCAGGGCAATGCCCTGCGCTTCCAGACTGCGATGATCGATGCGGGCGTCGATGTCGAGTTCGGCCAAGCGTTCATTGGCAAGCTCCGCCCACCGCTCGCGCCAGCGCTCGACCAGCTGGGTAGCATTCCAGTCTCGAACCTTGGCGCCAAAGCCGTTCTCGTCCACGGACCGCATGGTGAGCATGACATGAGCGTGCGGTTTGGGGCTGCCATCCTCCGCCCTGTCCCAATGCACATTGAGATCGGCGACCATGCCCTGGCTCACAAACTCAGCCTGAACAAAGTCGCGCGCCAGTTCGATGCCTTGCGCCTGGCTGAGTTCTCGCGGGAGCGCAAACTCCACCTCGCGGGCGAGCTGGGCATCCTTGCGGACCTCGAACGCCTCGACATCGTTCCACAGCCTCTCGCGGTCGCGCCAGGCCTCCGGAGCATCCTCAGGCAGCATCACCTCGGAATGGACAACACCGCGCTTGGCCGAGAAATCGTGAGTACGTTCGATACGCCCGTCGCGCAGCCTCGAAGCCGAGCGGTAGGCCGCAGAAGCCAACGCGCTGCTGCCTGCCTTGCGGCCAATGATCTTGACGTGAAGATGATAGATCGCCATCGCGAGCAGATCATTTGCACGGCAAAGCGTACGTCGGCACGACGTATAAGCGCGCCCTCCCTCGAAAAATTCTCGGGATGGACCGGCGCGTCCCGAGCCGTCTCGGCAACCCTGAAGCCATCCGGCAGACGCTCGCCTATCATCGCTGCATCGACAATCAATGGAGATGATGGAGACAGCAGATGCGCAAGCCACGCGACTACGATGCGGAACTGAAGGCGCTGGAAGACAAGGCGCGAGAGCTCAGAACCAGAAAGGTCCAGCAGCTTGGAGAGCTGGTGATCGCCACCGGCGCCGACCAGCTCAGCACCGACGAACTGGCCGGCGCACTGGTTGCAATCGCCGAGACGAAAGAGACCGCAAAGCGTGAGGCATGGGCCAAGCGTGGGGTGATGTTTTTCGAGAGCGGCTCCCGGCGAACTGCTCCGGCATCTCAGCGCAACCCTCGCGGCACTCCAGCGCAACCGGGCGGCCCACAATCGCCGGCAGGCGGCTCTGGCTCGGCATGATATGCGCACCTGGCAGGTCGAGCGTCGCAAGCGCACACGGCAGCTCATCGAACTTGGCGGTCTCGTCGTCAAGGCGGGCATCGTTGATCTGACCAACGACGATCGCGCTACCATCTACGGCGCGTTGCTTCGGATCGCCGCCAAGCTGCAGAGCGATGAAGGCGAGCATGCGCGCAACCTATGGAATGCGAAGGGAAGGCAGGCGTTCGATGCTGAACGGCGTGAAGAGCGGATGGGACGTCGGGCTTAGCCACAGTTGGCGTGAGCAGCGACCGGTACGAAGCCGGGACAGCAGACTTCCGCCGGTGCGCCAGCGCCGACGCCACAGTCAAGCCCTTGCGAGAAGCTTTCGCGATCTTCGTCGCTATCGGAGACATTCTTCTCACGCGAGCCTTGATCCAGATGATGACAGGCGCAAGGCTTGCGCAGGCGAAACTCGTCAAAGCAGACGCTGCGTTATGAGCAAACTTCAAATGCCAGATCGTGTTCCCCTCGAAACGTCCCACGCCCCCAGATGCGATCATGCACACTGCGCGTTGAGAGAAACTCTATTGCCAGGATGCGAGCCAGTGGAATGGCTCTGCACAGCTGGAACGGGCGGAAAAGCGAGGGAAGCTTCTCGCTCTAGATGAGATCGGCAAAGGCATCCCAGCCGATGGGACGGCAGAGGCGAAACTTACTCTTGTCATGTTGCGCAAGAGGAGTGGATTTTGCGAACAAACGTACAACTGGCGCGGCTTGGCGAAGTTTCCCTGAGCCACTGAATGGCGATGCCGACCCCTGAAAGCGTGGTATCTGGGGTCGCCATATCCCGCAGCATCCAGCCGAGTGGCCCCTTCAGCACGTGGAAGAGAATTTCGCGCTGGTAGGCCGGGGCCAGGGCCGGAACCTGGTCCGGGCGCTCCATCAGGCTCAGCATGCGAAGCCAGGAATCGAGCAGTTCAGGTGTAACAGGGCGCGTCCTGCCCGATCGTGCTGCAAGCCGAGCCGATCGATATGGCGAAGCCGCGCGCGAAGAGCTTGGCGCACGACGAGTAAGAACCGGGGCGCTGGCTTCGAACATGAAGCCGCTGACCGGAGCGACCTCCGCTCGCTCTTCCGACGTTGGCTTGGCGCCTCGACCGCGGACGTCCGAGCGCCAGACGCTTGGCCGCAGGAAGGCTTCGCGGACCGCATCGGCAGGTTGTCTAAATCCAAAGCATGGGAATCCTAAGCGAGGGTACATGTTGCAAGACGATTGTACGAATTGAGCCGAGCACGGGTGACGTTCAGATTCACCGGGGTAACCGGACCGTCATTTCGGCGTGTTGAGCAGTCCTACTGCTGTCGCATCTGGGGAAAGGATCGACGATCCCCACGACGAGCGCAGCCGGCCCGGCCTATGCGGAATGAGACACAAGGGGCCGTGCATGTTCGACAATACGCCTGCGACTGATAACCCCGAACCCATGTCTAGAGGCATCTACGATGACGTGATCAGGCTTGCGGTCGCCGCCCGTTGGCTCGGACTGTGCGTTACCCAAAACGCGCATACCCCAGGAAATGCCCTGGTGAAATGGCGGCTGAAGCGGGCCTTATATGTCGAAGACCACATTGCTGACACGATCAGCCTTGGTAATCTCGCGGCTCAAGCGGGCCTGAGCAGGATGTATTCTGCAGCCCAGTTTCGGACGGCAACCGATCTTCGTCCGCACGAGTATGTGGTGCGCAGGCGGACCCATCACGCCAAGGTCGTGCTCGCCGAAAACACATACTCACTGGTCGAGGTCGCACTGAGCGTCGGCTTCCAGGCGCAGGCACATTTGTTCACCGTCTTCAAGCGTTTTGCCGGGGAAACACGTCGGCGATGGCGGGTGCTCTATGCGTTTCGCTCCCTTTACTCCCTCTCCAGGAGAGATGGCCATGAAATCCTGTAACCTGGTCGTTGCTGTGGTGACCGCTTACGTCGCGCTCGTCGCGGTTCCAGCGCGGCTTTATGCCCAAGAACTGCAGTGCCCGTCCGCGGCCGACCTCCACGTTTCCCCGCTAGAGGGCGAGGTCACGGGATTCGTTCCTAAAGGGCTCACGCTTGACCAGCCCGCCCAGTTGCAGACGGCAATCCAGCTTCTGCGGGAGCACGGAATGTCCAGCGACGATACGATCAACTACCTTATCGCGCTCTACTGTCCGGCCGTGTCGGCCAGTACCGACGGCAGCCACGAGGAGAAGCTCGAAAGAGTGAGACAATTCGCCGACAACGTTACGCGTCAAGTGCTTGCAGCCAACAGCATCCAGGACATCATCTACGACGTACCGCTACCTCCCTCCGTGGCGGCCGCGGCGGCAGTTCATGCGGGCGACGTCGGCCTCACCGTCGAACAATGGATCGCGACGACCGTCGAGGACGCTCTCAGGTAGCCGGCGAGCGGTCCATCCAGCGTTCTGAGGCGCTCAGCGATAAGCGCACCTCCTCGGGTATTCCGTGGTCGCCACGCGATCTTCTGGCCCTTGGCCAGATGCATCAAGCCTATCCGATCCAGCAAAGAAGGAGACCTGAAATGTTCGACACCACCATCAACCGCTCGCCCGGAGCGCCACTGAAGGAACTTCACGGCAAGTGGGGTTGGTTCGTAGCGCTTGGCATTGGACTTCTGGTCACCGGTGCGATTGCGGGCCTAAACCTCCTGCTCGCGACGCTCGTATCCGTTCTCTATATTGCCGCCATGATGATCGCCGGTGGCGTGATGCAGATCATCCACGCCTTCACGACTGGCAGCTGGGGCCGCCGCTTTCTCTACCTCCTGGCCGGACTGCTCTATGCGGCTGCCGGAGCGATCTCGGTCTACGATCCTGTCTTAACCGCCGTCGGCATTTCCCTGGTGCTCGGCGTCCTGCTCATTGCCGCTGGCACCCTTCGCATTGTTATTGGCTTGCAGCTTCGCAGCCAGGGTGGGTGGGGATGGATCGCCGGCAGCGGCGTCTTCACCGTCGTTGTTGGCATGTTCATTGTCGCCACTTGGCCTGCCGTTGGCCTGTGGCTCCTCGGCGCAGTTCTCACCGTCGACCTTTTGTTCCAGGGCGGCGGTTTCATTGGTCTTGGGCTATCCCTGCGTTCAAGACAAAAGCGTCGCATCAGCAGCCGATCCGTCGCCGCCTGACCTGCTACCCGCAAAGACAGACCCATAGATCCGACGAGATCTGCCAGTCTCCTGGCAGATCTCGGTTTGATTCCGGCGAACCGAACCGTTTGACACGGCTGCAACGCAGCCGCACTAGCCGAACATGGCGTACGTGCCGTCCACGCGTGACCCTACACCAGCAAGCACAACGCGAACGCCGCAGGGCCGTCCGAGTTGCGGCAGGACGTCAGGACTCACTCGTGAGAACGAAGATTGAGGCTAGACGCCCGGCAAAGCGACCATCCTAGCTGATCGCCTTCGCCTCTCGATCGACACACCAGCGGCCTCGCTCGAGACGGAGCTAGCTCCCACCTCTGTATCGTCCGCGCTAATTGGTCGGAAGCTTCTCCGGACAGTTTGACCGATCCCCGGACGAACTCGTGGAACGTTCACAGTGCGACCGTGCTGTAGGCGATATCCTTCCACGCGTCGAACTCCATACGCTGCGCGATCAGTTTTGACGTAATGGCCTCCCAACTGTCGGGGCCAAGTATAAGTTGCCGAGGCATGGTTTTAGCCATCACCAGACCGACAAGTATCTGTGCAATCCGATGGGGGTCGCTCGGCGCAAGGGCGCCATCTCTGTCGTTTTCCAGAAGATCCATGATGGCATGCGCCGGGGCATCGTAGCCCTCGATCCTCGGGCTCCGGAGATTGCGCGAGACTATGCCCGTCGGCATGCCCCCCGGCTGGACCGACATCACGCGTATGCCAAGCGGCGCGACTTCTTGCGTCAGCGCTTCAGTGAGCGCTTCGAGAGCGAATTTCGACGCGCTATAGTAGCCGAGGGACGGCATGGCGACGATGCCGTTGGTCGAGGAGATATTGATGATCGTCCCGCTTCCGCGTGCGCGCATGCCAGGCAGGGCAGCCCGTATGGCCGCGACCGCGCCAAACACATTGGTTTCGAATAGCTTACGAACTTTCTCGTCTTGCCCTTCCTCTATTAGGGCGAGGTAGCCGACCGCCGCATTGTTCACGAGTACGTTGATATGGCCATGCCATCCCTCGGCCGCCGCAACGGCCGCCTCTATTTCGGTGGTGCTAGTCAAATCCATCGATAGGGGCAGTACCGCGCCTGGATAATCCGCGGCCAGCGCGTCCAGGCGAGAGCTGTCCCGCGCCGTGACAGCCACGCGATGTCCGGCTCGCAGAGCCGCGTGCGCAATAGACGCGCCCAGCCCGCTCGATCCGCCGGTGATGAGCCAAACCGGTGTGTTCATTTGTGCTTTCCTTCTGGATGAAACACAGTGTTCAGCCCCGCTCCGTTCTCGCCCACCACTCGACCGAGAACGAGCCTACGCGCCAGGAGGAGAGTAGTCGGGGAGACGGCGATGGGTGACGCGGTCGGTTTCAGCCGCGTCCGTCACGGGGCGCCGGGCGCCAGAAAACCCGGTCTGGCCCTCAGACCGGCCACCGCCACCCTCGGCAAGCTTAGATTCGCCGCCAGCACGTCGACCGGATTGGCCGCTAGCCAGGCGGAGAGGTCGTTCGCCTCGTAGTGACCGTTATTGAACCCGACGAGGACCCGCAGGACTCCTGGCCCCGTGTTGCGGATATAGTGGCCGGAACCCATTGGCGCATAACCGATGTCCCCTGCCTCGAACTGCTCAATGACAACCTGTCCCTCGGCAAGGAACACCGCCATC
>NZ_RZPH01000130.1:0-2527 GCF_004022825.1 Mesorhizobium sp. M7A.F.Ca.CA.004.04.2.1 | reverse complement strand
CGCCTTCGATGTAGTATTGCCACTCGTCGGCATTGGGGTGCCAATGCAGTTCGCGCATCGCCCCAGGCTCGATTTCCAACAACGAACCGGCCATCGTGGTAGAGATCGGAAACTCGTCTACCGACACGGTTCTTTGCGTTCCCCCGCCCGGCACCCGTCGCGGTTGCTGAGCATAAAGCGGGTAGCGATGGAATGTTGTCAGTTCCGGAACCGGCCGCGGCTCGGCATCCCGGGACCGGTCATCGGGCGCCGGGCCGGTTGCGAAATAGGCCTCTCCGTGCGGCAGCATTGACAGGCACTCAGCGGAAAGGCCCAGATTTTGTCGTACGACCTCCGCTGGCGTACAAGACAGCCAGTCGGTGATGCTGAAGGTATGATCCTCTGAGAAATCGCCATTGTCGAAGATGAGAATGAAATGGCATTCGCCGGGTCCGAGGCCCTGGATAGAATGACCCCATCCGCGCGGGAAATACCAAACATCACCCGGGCCGAACGTATCGGTCGCCGCTCCCCCGTTTGGATTAAGAACCGTTGTGCGGCAGTTGCCAGAAATCACATACGCCCATTCCGCGGCGTTGGCATGCCAATGCAGTTCGCGCATGGCGCCAGGATCGAGACGCATCGACACGCCGGCGATACCGATGCTGGCGGGAAACTGGTGTATCGACGCGCCCCGCGTGATGCCGCCGTTGCCGACACGTGGGATGGACTTTTCGAGTTGGTATCGGAACGAAGGCATGGTCATATTTGATTCCTTTGCTTCAACAAAACGGTAGGCTTGCCGTACTGGGTCCCCCAGATTGTGTGAAGCTAAGCGGCGGTTGGCACTTCAGATATCGGCGCAAGGGATCGTTCTTCCGTACATAAGTACGGTCGCTCGCCCGTGTAGGCGACCGCGACTGCCGCTACGTGGGATTATTCACGATCGACCTTCGCCGTAGCGTGGCGTCGAGCATAACGGCGAAGATCGGGAATGAAGATGACGACAGAGCAAGCGAGTGCAGAAGCAGTGGAGCGCGCATTAGCATCGCGTGCCGCAATGGCGAGGATGATGGCGGTAGCGGGCCACGATTTGAAGCAACCGCTGCATGTCGCGATGATGTCGCTCGCCTACGCGGCAGAAGCTGGTATGCCGGCCCTTATTGCAGATCGTCTCCGCATCGCACTTGATGCCATGAAGCGCCTCGGTAGCGAACTCGATGACATCGCTCGCTTGTCGCAGAAGGACGAGACGTTGCAACCGCGCCGCCAGAATGTCCTCCTTGCTCAAGTACTGGAGCGGGTCGAAAGCGACTGGCGCTTCTATGCAGAGGCTTGCGGCGTCGAGCTTCGGATAATCTCATCCGACAGCATCGTCGAAACGGATCCTGAAATGCTCCACACGATCCTGCGCAATTTGGTCGGCAATGCGATTAAGTATAGCGGTCCGCGTGGCCATGTCCGACTGGTGTGTCGGACCAGGCGCCACAGAGCGTGCATCGACGTGCAGGACGACGGCGCCGGCATCCCCGCAGCACGCCTCGAACGCATCTTCGACGCATTCGAGCGCGGTGATTCCGCTGAGTGGGACGGAATGGGTCTTGGCCTTATGATCGTCCGCCAGACTGCGGATCTGCTTCGCCATCAAGTCGCGGTGAGATCAATCCAAAATGTCGGATCGACGTTCTCCATCGAACTGCCTCTTGCAAATAGTGTCGAACGCATGTGGAGAGTCCGACCAAGTCCCAGCGGCACGGAAAGAATGACCCTGCGCCGCAACTTCCGTGCTTCGCGCAGATCGAGATAATCTCGCTCCGGCACTGCACCGGAGCGAGAGTTAAAATTCGGAGTGAACAACGCTCCCCTTGCTCTCGCCTTGATCACTTGATCAGCAAACTGTTCTCGGCTCTGAGTGTGAACTTCCCTTGGGTGGAGAGGGGCACTGCACAATCGCATGGGAAGTGCGGCGAACTGGATGCGGACGTCTGATCGGTCAACGTAGGTCTAATGGAAATGTTTAATGGTGCTGAATCACGGTCTTCATTACACACAGGTTTATGACCAGAAACCAGACAGGCGCACCGTTTCCCAACGCAATGCTGCCAATCTTTGATCATTGTGCCACCTCTTTCACGCGTTTTCTGAGTAGAACTCGAAGAGAAATTAAAGATTAAGGTCGAACCAATGGAAAATACGGCAAAAGAGCTTCTTGACACCGTGACGTCGGGTGCATTCCTAGCTTTATCGGGCGACGGCACCTCTCGTCGTCAAACGTCCCGAAGCGAGTTTGCCGGTAGGGACTCCAGCGTATCTATAATTGATGCCGACATTATGGTTCGCCAAGCTCTTCAAGATCTTCTGAAATCCATCGATCTCTCCTCACAAGCATTCGGTTCGGTCAGTGATTTTCTTCAGCGGAACAGGTCGCCTGACAACCCAAGTTGCATCGTCCTGGACGTCCGGCTTCCGGGGCTCAGCGGACTTGAGTTCCAAGAGCATCTCGCCCGGTCGGGAGTTAAGACTCCGATCGTCTTCCTTACCGCCCATG
>NZ_RZPH01001310.1:0-1358 GCF_004022825.1 Mesorhizobium sp. M7A.F.Ca.CA.004.04.2.1 | reverse complement strand
TGGTGAAGGCGAGAGTGCCCTTGGTCTGCGGGTCCATCACGTACGACGGTGCCTTGACGATGGCATCGTTGGCGCCGGTGTTGAATATCTTCGACGTGCCGGAGAAGGTGACCGTGCCGTTGGCCGAGCCGCCGATGGCGACACCCTCGCCACCGCTGTGATCGATGGTGCTCGAAATATCGTATATGCCTTCGGCATGGCCAAAGAAGTCGAAGGCCGTCGATGACGTGGTGGAAACGACGGAACCGCTCATGTTCAGACGGGTCGCATCGCCCGTGGCGCTTAACACCGCGCCCACACCGACCGTGATCGAACCTTTGTAGGTCAGCGTGGTGAAGGCCAGGTCATTGCCGCCGCCGAGGCTGATAGCCGAGAGGGTGGTGTTCGTGATGCTGGCGCTGCCGTTGATGCCGACGTTGACGGTCCCGCCCTGCGAGCTCTGTATGATGCCGAACTGGCCGCCATCGATGGTCAGGGTGGATCCGGCGACATTGGCGATGTTGACGGTACCAACCTCGGGACCGCCGATATTGAACCCGGCATATTGGACGTCGAGATCGATCGTCCCGGTGAAATTGACCTCTCCGGTGCCACTCAGGGCGTACAGCCAGGCGCCGGTGTATCCAGTATCCCTCAGGCCGCCGATGTTGACATCCCCGACGAGATTGGCGCCCAACAGCGTCACTCCGGCACCGCCGGGGTCGCCGGGAAGGGGGATCGTGGAGTCCGCCGAGATGCTGTCGAAGGTAATGCCGGCGCTGCCGACATTGGCACCATACACAGCAAGCCCGTCGCTGCCGGCATTGATCTTGTTGCCCGCGCCGGTGACGGTAATAATGGTGGAGGTTGCGCCAGCCGGGCCTAAATCGCCAATTGCGACGAAGCCCGCCCCGGCCATTGTCGATATATCAAGGCCGCCATGGGTGAAGTCGATCGTGCTGTTGGTATTGAGTGCCGGGGCGCCTGAGCCGTAATTGCCAATGATGCCCAAGCTCACGCCGTCCGTCGCGCCCGAATTGATCTGCTTGGTCGCGCCCGAGAACGTGATCGCGGCTGCGTCGTTACCGGCAACGACGATGTTGCCGCCGGCGGCCGCATTGGTATCGGTCAGATTACCCGACAGCGTCACCGAGCCACCGGTCATGCTCTGGATCGACGCCGCAGCGCCCGTTCCGTTGCTGGCAATCGTGCCGCCATAGGAAGTCGTCGCGTTGCCGCCGCTGGCTGCGGTCCCCGAGCCGACATTGAACGACGTGCCCGAACCGGTGTTGGTCAGCGTACCGGTGCCGAAGCTTGCGGTGCCGGCCAGGTTCTGCAGGTCGATGCCGCTGCCGGAAGCGAAAGTCGCACTTGTCGAG
>NZ_RZPH01001309.1:0-1367 GCF_004022825.1 Mesorhizobium sp. M7A.F.Ca.CA.004.04.2.1 | reverse complement strand
GAATTTTCCTCCGCCGGAGAAGCCACGATAACCAACCGGAATGGCGGCTCGACCACTTTTTACGGACATTCGGACGGAGGAACGGCAACGCTGGTCAACGAGGCCGGCGGCACGCTCGATTTCCAGCAGGCCTCGCAGGCGGCGAACGCAACCATCCTCAACGGCGCCGGCGGCAGCGTGCTGGTGCGCTTCCGGGATCAGGACTCCGTGCTCGATGTCGGCTCGCTGTCGGGCGACGGGGCCATACAAATCGACGATTCACAGCTGGCGCCACAGCTTTCGCTCGGCTCGCTCGGCCATGACGACGTCATCGGCGGCACCATTTCCGGAAACGGCTCCCTGACCAAGACCGGCACGGGCAAGCTGACGCTCAACGGACAGAACAGCTATGCGGGCCTGACCACCGTCGACATGGGAACGCTGGTGGTGGGCGACGCCAGCCATGGCGACGCCAGCCTCGCCGGCGATGTCACGGTCGATTCCGGCGCGCGCCTTGGCGGCATCGGAACCATAGGCGGCAATGTCACCATCCTCGGCACGCATGGCGTCGGCAATTCCATCGGCGTGCAGACGGTCGGCGGCAACTATGTCAATCATGGCGTCCTGGAGGTCGAGGCGACCCCGTCCGGGGCCGACAAATTGATCGTCGGCGGCACGGTCGACATATCAGGCGCGACGCTCAACCTGGTCCTGACACCGGCGACGGCCGAGAGCTGGAACCTGCTCAACGGGCCGTACACGATCATCCAGAACAATGGCGCGGCCGATGTCGCCGGCACCTTCGCCTCCGTCGGCAACCTCAACGACCTTCTCTTCCTCGACCATCTCATCAACTACCAGGGCGGCGACGGCAACGACATCAGCCTCACCCTGGCGCGCAACGACGTTGCGGTCGCCAACGTCGCCATCACCCGCAACCAGATCGCGACCGCCGGAGCCCTCGATCGGCTCGGCCAAGGCAATGCGCTTGCATGGGCCATGCTGCTGATGACCGACGAGGATGCCGCGCGCCTGGCGCTCGATGCCGCGTCGGGCGAGGTTCATGCCTCGGCCAAGGGGATGCTGATCGAGGACAGCCGCTTCGTCGCCGATGCCGCTACCGCCCGAGTCCGGGCGGCCATGGGCGACGTCACCGCTCCCGCCATGCCAGTGATGGCTTATGGCGAGGGCGGCCCGGAGCTGGTCGAGGCTAACACCAGCCGTTTCGTCGTGTGGGGGCAAGCTTTCGGCTCCTGGGGCACGGCGAGCGGCGACGGCAATGCCGCCGGCCTCGACCGCTCCACCGGCGGCTTCCTCGCCGGCGGCGACACCGCCATCGGCGACGCCTGGCGGGTTGGCCTGCTGACCGGCTACAGCCACACCAGTTT
>NZ_RZPH01001308.1:0-1368 GCF_004022825.1 Mesorhizobium sp. M7A.F.Ca.CA.004.04.2.1 | reverse complement strand
CAATTCCAGGAAAAGTGTGAAACGGTTTTCCGTCCGGAATTGCTTAAAAACAAGGAGTTAGAGCGGGTCGCCGTTTCCGTGAAACGGTGAACTGCTCTAGGGGAGCGAGCCATGAACTACACCAGGATGGTGATCGAGAAAGAAGCGCCGGAAGAATACGGCTATGACCGTATCCGCTACAATCTTTCGGAAAGTTCGATCGCCGACCAGAAGCTCTCCGACATCGGCCTGTCGCTGCCTGATCTCACGCTTTTCTATGGCGAGCATCGCGGCGACAAGCAGTTGCGTGCACTGATCTCGGCGCAGGATGCCGGCATTTCGCCGGATGATGTCCTGGTCACTGCCGGTGCCGCGGGCGCGCTGTTCATCATCTCGACCTCGCTCTTGTCGGCCAATGACCATCTCGTCGTCATCAGGCCCAACTACGCCACCAACATCGAAACCCCAAGGGCGATCGGCTGCGCCATCAGCTTTGTCGACCTGGCCTTCGAGGAAGGCTTCGCCATTGATGTCGAACGCGTCAAGGCGGCGCTGCGGCCGGACACGAAGCTGATCAGCGTCACCTGCCCGCACAACCCGACCGGCACGATGATGAGCCGAACCGAGCTCGATGCGCTGGTTGCGCTTGCCGAAAGCAGCAACTGCCGTCTGCTGGTCGACGAGACCTATCGCGACCTTTCCTACGGCCGGCGGCTGCCGACGGCTGCCTCACTCAGCCCGAAGGCGATCAGCGTCTCGTCATTGTCCAAGGCCTTCGGCATTCCCGGCATCCGCATCGGCTGGCTGATCACCAGGGACGCTGAGCTTCAGGAGAAATTCCTCGCCGCCAAGGAGCAGATCGGCATCTGCGGCAGCGTTATCGACGAAGGCATTGCCCGCGGCATGCTCGAACGCCGGGACGCTTTCCTGGCGACGCTGCTGCCCGAAATGGCGGGGCGCCGCGACATCGTCCAGGCCTGGATCGATCGCGAACCGCTGGTCGACTGGGTGCGGCCCGAAGGCGGCGTGGTCGGCTTCCCGCGCCTCAATGTCGAACCCGGCTTCGACCTCGACCGGTTCTATGTGAACCTGCTGGAAAACCACGGCACCTATGTCGGACCCGGCCACTGGTTCGAGATGGAAAAATGCTTCTTCCGCGTCGGCTTTGGCTGGCCGACGGAAGCCGAATTGCGCGGCGGCCTTGATGCCATCTCCGCCGCGCTGCGGCAGTAAGTTTCCCGTGCCAGCGACCGGTTGATGCTACTGCGTCACAGCGACCGTTCATAGTGGCCAGCGTCTGCGCCGCCCCTCACCTGCCTGCCGGCATCCTCTCCCCGTATAGTGACGGGGAGAGGGGTGCTGTCATCGGCGATTTCGCCAATCTCCAGC
>NZ_RZPH01001307.1:0-1368 GCF_004022825.1 Mesorhizobium sp. M7A.F.Ca.CA.004.04.2.1 | reverse complement strand
AATCTGCGGGCCACCATCATCCCGACGATCGCCGTGCCGGTGGTGCTGCTCGGCACGTTCGGCGTGCTGTCGCTGTTCGGCTATTCCGTCAACACGCTGACCATGTTCGCCATGGTGCTGGCCATCGGTCTGCTCGTCGACGACGCCATCGTCGTCGTCGAGAATGTCGAGCGCGTGATGCAGGAGGAAGGCCTGCCGCCGAAGGAGGCGACGCGCAAGTCGATGCACGAAATCACCGGAGCGCTGATCGGCATCGCCACCGTGCTTTCGGCCGTGTTCGTGCCGATGGCTTTCTTCGGCGGCTCGACCGGCATCATCTACCGGCAATTCTCGGTGACCATCGTCTCGGCGATGGTGTTGTCCGTGCTGGTCGCCCTTGTGCTGACGCCCGCACTTTGCGCCACGATCCTGCGACCGCCCAAGGACCATGCGACGCAAACGGGCCCGTTCGGCTGGTTCAACCGGGTCTTCGATCGCGGCACGCTTGCCTATCGCGACGGCTCGCACGGCATTATCAACCGGTCCTGGCGCTTCCTCGCCGTCTTCCTGGCCATCGTCGTTGCCGTGGGCTGGATGTTTGCCCGGCTGCCAAGTTCGTTCCTGCCGGAAGAAGACCAAGGCATCCTGATCACCAGCGTGTCGCTGCCGGTCGGCGCGACGCAGGATCGCACGGAGCGGGTGCTGGCAGAGGTGACCGACCATTATCTCAATCAGGAGAAGGACGTCGTCGACGGGGTGTTCACCGCTTCCGGCTTCGGCTTCGGCGGCGCAGGGCAGAATGTCGGCATTGCTTTCGTGCGGCTGAAGGACTTCGACCTGCGGAAATCGCCGGCTTCTGCCGCGCAGGCAATCGCCGGCCGGGCGATGGGCGCGTTTTCGAAGATCAGGGATGCGCAGGTCTTCGCGCTTGCGCCTCCCGCCATCCAGGGCTTCGGCAACACCAACGGCTTCGATTTCTACCTGCAGGATGTCAACGGCGCGGGCCATGACGCGCTGATCCAGACGCGCAACCAGCTTCTGAACCTGGCCGGGCAGAACAAGCTGCTCGCCAACACGAGGCCCAACGGGCAGGAAGACCAGCCGCAATTCTCGGTCGACATCGATCAGGAAAAAGCCAGCGCGCTGGGCGTCAGCCTGGCCGACATCAACAACACGCTTTCGACCGCCTGGGGCAGCGATTACGTCAACGACTTCATCGATCGCGGGCGGGTGAAACCGGTCTATCTGCAGTCGGACCCGAACTTCCGCATGCAGCCGGAAGATCTGGACAAATGGCAGGTCCGCAACGCCAGCGGGGCGATGGTGCCGTTCTCGGCCTTTGCTTCCAGCCATTGGACATTCGGTTCGCCCAGGCTCGAACGCTACAAT
>NZ_RZPH01001306.1:0-1369 GCF_004022825.1 Mesorhizobium sp. M7A.F.Ca.CA.004.04.2.1 | reverse complement strand
GCATAGAGCTTTTCGACGCTGGTCCTGTAGTCCCGGTCATTGGCCTCGACATTCTTCGAGCGGCGGCTGTCAATGGCGATCTTCATCTGGCCGGCCAGTTCCGACACCGGCCCGCGAGCGGCTGGCCCGGCAAAGCCGATGGCGATGAACGCGAGATCGGCGCGGATGACGAATTCGGTGCCGGCGATCGGCTTGCGCTTTTCGTCGACTTCGCAGCATTTGACCCCGGTCAGCTGGCCGTTTTCGCCGATGAATTCAAGCGTCGCCACCTGGAATTCGCGCTAGGCGCCTTCGGCCTGCGAGGATGACGTGCGCATCTTGGTCGCCCAGTATGGCCAGACCGACAGCTTGTCTTCCTTTTCCGGCGGCTGCGGCCGGATGTCGAGCTGGGTGACGCGCACCGCGCCCTGGCGGAAGGCGGTGCCGACGCAGTCGGAGGCAGTGTCGCCGCCGCCGACGACGACGACATGCTGGCCGCCGGCGAGGATCGGATGCGACGGCCACGCCACCGACTGGATCGGTTCGCCGCCGACACGCCTGTTCTGCTGCACCAGATAGGGCATCGCGTCATGCACGCCGCCGAGATCGTCGCCGGGAATGCCGGCCGCGCGCGGCGTTTCGGAACCGCCGCAATAAAGCACGGCGTCATGTTCGGCGAGCAGCTCGGCAACCGGCTTGTCGACGCCGACATTGACGCCGCAATGGAAGGTGACGCCCTCGCCCTGCATCTGCTCGATGCGCCGGTCGATATAGTGCTTCTCGATCTTGAAGTCGGGAATGCCGTAACGCATCAACCCGCCGGGCCGGCTCTCGCGCTCATAGACATGGACGTCGTGGCCGGCGCGGCCGAGCTGCTGGGCAGCCGACATGCCGGCCGGGCCGGAGCCGATGACGGCGACGCGCTTGCCGGTCTTCTTCTCCGGCGGATAGGGCCTGATATGGCCGGTCTCGTAAGCCTTGTCGGCGATCGCCTGCTCGACCGTCTTGATGGCGACGGGGATGTCCTCGAGGTTCAGCGTGCAGGCTTCCTCGCAAGGTGCGGGGCAGATGCGGCCGGTGAACTCCGGGAAATTGTTGGTCGAATGCAGGTTGCGGATCGCATTGTCCCAGTCGCCATTGTAGACGAGGTCATTCCAGTCCGGAATCTGGTTGTGGATCGGGCAACCGGTCGGCCCATGGCAGAACGGAATGCCGCAATCCATGCAGCGCGCGGCCTGTTTCTCGACCTCCTTGTCGGACATCGGCAGCGTGAATTCACGGAAATGCCGGATGCGATCGGAGGCCGGCTGGTACTTGTGCACCTGCCGGTCGATTTCGAGAAAGCCTGTTACCTTGCCCATAGTCCAGTTCCTGCTGTCCAGATGGTGCG
>NZ_RZPH01001305.1:0-1375 GCF_004022825.1 Mesorhizobium sp. M7A.F.Ca.CA.004.04.2.1 | reverse complement strand
ATCATCGAGATCGAGAACCTGTCGATCTCCTTCTTCACCCGCAAGGGCGAGATCCCGGCCGTCATGGATTTTTCCTGCACCGTCATGCCGGGGGAGGCGATGGGCATCGTCGGCGAATCCGGCTGCGGCAAGTCGACCGTGTCGCTCGGCATCATGCGCGACCTCTCCAACATCGGAAAAATCGTCGGCGGCAAGATCAAGTTTCAGGGCAAGGACATGGGCGAGCTCTCCGACGAGGAGTTGCGCTCCATTCGCGGCAACAAGATCGCGATGATCTACCAGGAGCCGATGGCGAGCCTGAACCCGGCGATGAAGGTCGGCCAGCAATTGATGGAAGTGCCGCTGATCCACGACAAGGTGTCGAAGGAAGAGGCCTATAAGCGCGCGCTCGAAATGGTGCGCTCGGTCAAGCTGCCGGACCCCGAGCGTATGATGCGCTCCTATCCGCACCAGCTTTCGGGCGGCCAGCAACAGCGCATCGTCATCGCCATGGCGCTGCTGTCGAAGCCGGCGCTGCTTTTGCTCGACGAGCCGACGACGGCGCTCGACGTGACGGTGGAGGCGGGCATCGTCGACCTGGTCAAGGGGCTGGGCGAGAAGTTCGGCACGTCGATGATCTTCGTGTCGCACAATCTCGGCCTGATCCTCGAAACCTGCGACCGCATCACGGTGATGTATTCGGGCGAGGCGGTGGAGACCGGCAAGATCAAGGATGTCTTCGACAGGATGCGCCATCCCTATACGCAAGGGCTGTTCCGCTCGATCCCGCTGCCCGGCGCCGACAAGAATTCACGGCCGCTGATCTCGATTCCCGGGCAGCTGCCGCTACCGCACGAGCGGCCCAAGGGCTGCAATTTCGGCCCGCGCTGCCACCATTTCGTGGAGGGCGTCTGCAACGCCGCCGAAATCCCGATGATCGAGGTCGCGGGTCACGAAGGCCATTTCTCGCGCTGTGTGCGTTTCAACGAGATCGACTGGGAAGCGCTGCCGCCCGGCGCCAAGAAGGTCAATGAGCGCGTCGTGCCCGGCGCGCCGGTGCTCAAGATCGAGGATCTCAGAAAATACTACAGGGTCGGCGGCAGCGAGGTGTTCGGCTCGAGCGAGGGCCGCGTCGTCAAGGCCAATGAGACGATCTCGTTCATGGCGCGCGAATCCGAGACGGTCGCCATCGTCGGCGAATCCGGCTGCGGAAAGTCGACGCTGGCCAAGGTGCTGCTCGGGCTGGAGACGGCAAGTGCCGGCACGGTGACGCTGGGCAACACGGAAATCCAGTCGACGGGCATCGAGAAACGGAGCGTTGACACGGTGTCGTCGATCCAGATGGTGTTCCAGAACCCGTTCGACACGCTCAATCCCAGCCATTCGGGCGGTTCGC
>NZ_RZPH01001304.1:0-1377 GCF_004022825.1 Mesorhizobium sp. M7A.F.Ca.CA.004.04.2.1 | reverse complement strand
GTGCAGGTAATTCGACTGGCCGATGATCAGCGCCACGCCCTTAAGGCTTTTCGTCTCGGCAACTGCAAGCGCGGTCGCGGCAAGGCAAAGCAGTGCGGCGACGATAGCCGTCAGCCATGCCCGCCGCAAACGACTAAGGTTCGAGAGTCCGACAAAAGCCATTTGTCGTTCGTGTCCGCCCTGATGATCCAACCCTCTATAACGCTGCCAGCCGACGATGATCAAATTCAGGCGCGATTGCGTCGCGGTCGTGGCTCGCCTATCACGGGAAATTCGCCCGTCACGGTAAAAATGTCTCCGCTCACCGAAACCGTCCTTTTCGTCTTCAGCCTTGTCGCGCTCGGCTATCTCGCCGGGTTTACCGGCTATTTGAAGCCAGCGAGCGGCGAGGGGATATCGGAATTTGCCATCAACGTGGCGATGCCGCTGCTTCTGTTCCAGACAATGGTGAAGTCCGATTTCCACGGCGTGGCGCCATGGTCGCTGTGGGGCGCCTATTTCGCCGCGGTCGCCATCACTTGGGCCGCCGGCCATCTGGTCACCACCCGTATCTTCGGCAGGGATGCCCGCGCCGGCGTCGTCGGCGGGGTTTCGTCCGCCTTTTCCAATATCGTGCTGCTCGGCGTTCCCTTCATTCTTGGCATCTTCGGCCCGAGCGGCTTCGAAGTGCTGTCGCTGCTGGTCTCCGTGCATCTGCCGATCATGCTGATGGCCTCGATCGTGTTGTTCGAAGTCTTCGGCCGCGGCAGCGGCGAACCCGTGCATCCCTTGCGCGTTATCCGTAGCTTCCTCAGGCGGCTTTTCATGAATCCGTTGATCATCGGCATTCTGGCAGGCCTTGCATGGCGCATCACGGGTGCGCCGCTGCCTGATGTCGCCATGCGCCTGGTCGATGCGCTGGCCGATACGGCCGGTCCGGTGGCGCTGTTTGCCATGGGGCTCAGCCTGCGCCGCTTCGGCATTTCGGGCAATGTCAGGCCGGCGTTGGTGCTTTCGGTGCTGAAGCTGTTCCTGATGCCAGCGCTGGTCCTGGTCTTCGTCTGGCTGCTCGGCTTGCCGCCCTTGACGGCCAAGGTGGCGGTGATGGTGGCCGCGATGCCATCCGGCGTCAATTCCTATCTGATCGCGGTGCAGTTCAACACCGGCCAGGCGTTGGCGTCGAACCAGATGACCATCGCCACGGCCTGCGCCGCCGTCACCACCGCTTTCTGGCTGACTGTTGTCTTGCACGTTTTCGGGTAAGGCATCGGGGTAAGCACGTCGCCTGCTCTCGTCTCGCTGTGGCCCAAGCCCTATATGCCATCTTGCGATTGCTTGCGGGCCTTGCCCTCGGTAAAGAGCAGTGGCTCCGGCGTGCCGGCTTCAGTCCATGGCGCA
>NZ_RZPH01001303.1:0-1377 GCF_004022825.1 Mesorhizobium sp. M7A.F.Ca.CA.004.04.2.1 | reverse complement strand
GTATTGAGGTGCGTAACGTCTGCTGCCGCAACTTCAACGGCCCCCTCTATCTCATCCGATAGTCTGGTCGCCTTTGCCGGCCTTGTCGGCGGCTTTGCCGGCCTTGTCGCACTTGCTGCTTTTGCCATTTTACTTTGCCCCGCCCCTTTGTTCTTAGGCAGTCACCTTATCTTATTGGAATTGCCAAGCAAGAGGCGGGGATGGTCGGGCTCGAACCGACGACCCCTCGCTTCTTAGACGAGTGCGCTACCAACTGCGCTACACCCTGATAGACGGTTTCCCGTCCAGCGCGGAAATGGGGATCGACTCGACCACTTTCAAGTCACATGTTCGAAGGGGATAGTCGCGAAACAAATGTCATTTGGACGGTAAAGCCATGCCCGACTGTGAAATCAGCTTCGACATGTCACGGATCGATTTCCGCGCGACATCGGACCTGTTGATGGCAAGCTATTGGGGCGCCGGACGCACTGATGAAGTCCATCGCCGCGCCTTTGCCAATTCGCTTTGCGTCGGCGCCTATGTCGACGGCAGGCAAGTCGGCTTCGGCCGCGCGATCACCGACCGCACGGTGTTCGCCTATCTCGCCGACATCATCATCTGGCCCGGGCATCGCGGGCAAGGCATCGGTAGCCGGCTCGTCCAGGCCCTTATCGATCATCCTGAAGTCAGGACTGTTTTCCACTGGAGCCTGTCGACCAGCGACGCACACGGCGTCTATGAGAAGCTTGGGTTCAAGCCATCGACCGATGGCCGCTACATGCGCTTGGATCGCATTCCTGAATGAGGCGCGCGGCTTGCTCCGTTGTTGCAAAATAATCGCAGTGGTTGGACCAGATACACTTTTGGCGTGAACTCGTCTTGGCGATGCATCGGAGCGTCTCTATAAGGACACCTCCGCAATTGTCTTGCGGGAGGTCCGAATGGCAGTATTTCACATGGTAATGCGAGGCCGCGAAGCCTAGGTCTCATCCGGCGCTCCGCGAAGGTTCCCCTTCGTGCCGATGCCGGACCGAGCACAGGCTTATGCCGATGCCGATCGCCGCCCGATTTGGGCGATACGCCAAATATGCCACTCCGCTTCCGGGCACTCATTGGCTCCTTGCGCGGCTTCTTCAATTTTCGACTTACTGGGATCGGGCTCGTTTGTGCCCGAATGACATCATGGCTCGTTTTAAGATCGATTTGCGCGCGAGCGCCTTTCGCAGCGTTCTTGGCTTCACGCTTACCCATTGGCGGCGCCAGCCTTGGCGGCTCTCGCTCATCATGGGCAGCTTCCTGCTGTCGACGCTGGCCGATGTGCTGACGCCGCTCTATTCCGGCCGGCTGGTCGACGCCGTCGCCAGCAGCGCCGGCGCCGACGCGATTGCCTGGAAT
>NZ_RZPH01001302.1:0-1387 GCF_004022825.1 Mesorhizobium sp. M7A.F.Ca.CA.004.04.2.1 | reverse complement strand
AAGCGATCCGGCGGGTCGCTGGGGAAGTCGAGGACGCCATCGTCGGCGCCGGCACCATTCTCGATGCCAGGCAGTTCGAAGAGGCGGCTGCCGCGGGCTCGCGCTTCATCGTCAGCCCCGGCATCACCCGCGAGCTTCTGTCGGCAGCCGCCGGCAGCGATGTTCCGTTGCTGCCCGGCGCCATCACGCCCGGCGAGATCATGGCTGCACGGGAAGCCGGCTTGCGCTTCCTGAAATTCTTCCCGGCCGAGCAGTCGGGCGGCATCGCTTCGCTGAAAGCCTTTGCCTCGCCGCTCGCCGATGTGAAATTCTGCCCGACCGGCGGCATCTCGGCCAAGAACGCGGCCGACTATCTCAGCCTGCCCAACGTGGTCTGCGTCGGCGGCTCCTGGGTGGCGCCCGACGACCTCGTCAAAGCCGGCAAGTGGGACGAGATCGAAGCCCTGGCGCGCGCCGCGAGCAAGCTTGCGAAATAAGGCCTCGGCCACGGGATGAAGAAACCCGGCCGACTCGCGTCGACCGGGTTTGCCAAATCGGCTCCGAAGCTGATCAGCTGCAGACCCGGACCTTTTCAACCACCCTGTGGTGATGCTTCCAGCTTGTGACCACCTTGGTCCGGCAGTGCTTCTTCATGTGCATATGGTCATGAGTTTTGACGACAATGGTCTCGGCCTGCGTAGGGGCGATAGCCGCCGAAGCGGTTGCCAATGCGATGACCGATGCCAATAGGATGTTCTTCATGGATCTCCCCGGGTTTGAACGAACCTATGTTAACCCAGGGAATAGGCCGACCGTTCCGGCTTCACGAGAAGTTCAGCCGAGCGTGACCGTGCAGGCTGGCCCGGTTCGCTGAACAGCAAAAAGCCGCGCTGGTTGCCCGGCGCGGCTTTGCCGATTGATCTGCCGTCATTTGGTCTGGAAGCGGGCTACCGACATGAACTTGACGGCGTTGCCGGTGAAGCGGTTGGCATCGGCCACCTGGCTGCTCGGCTGGAAGCCGGCCGTGTAGACCTCGCTCGGCGCCGTGTGCACGATGCTGTAGGCGTAGCCCGGCGCCGTCGTCGCGCTTGAAACGGTGGCGACATGGTCGCCGCTGGTCAATGCCCAGCGGGCGGCCTGCGGTGCGGCTGCAACCACCATGGCCTTGGGGCCCGGCTTCAGGTCGCGGGCGGTGGCTCTCGATTCCTTGCGGGTCGTCTTGACGCCGGCGCCGATCGCGGCGGCCGGATCGGAACCGACTGGGCGGGCAACGACGGCATCGCGCGGCGATGCGGCGTTGGTGCCTGGATCGTTGAACGCCGAACGCGGCTCGGATCCGGACAAGGAAGCAAGCTGGTAATCGGCCGCACCGACCTGGGCATTGGCCTCGTCGAGCACGGCCTTGACC
>NZ_RZPH01001301.1:0-1388 GCF_004022825.1 Mesorhizobium sp. M7A.F.Ca.CA.004.04.2.1 | reverse complement strand
ATCGCAACGTCCGCGTCGTGCCGCGCGGCTCCGGGACCTCGCTGTCGGGCGGCGCGCTGCCGCTCGAGGACGCGGTGCTTTTGGTGATGAGCCGCTTCAACCGTATCCTCGAGATCGATTTCCCCAATCGCGTTGTCGTTGCCCAGCCGGGCGTCACCAATCTCGGCATCACCACCGCCGTCGAGCAGCAGGGCTTTTACTACGCCCCCGATCCATCCTCCCAGATCGCCTGCTCGATCGGCGGCAATGTCGCGGAGAATTCCGGCGGCGTGCACTGCCTGAAATACGGCCTTACCGCCAACAATGTGCTCGGCATCGAGATGGTGCTGATGAATGGCGAAGTGGTACGGCTCGGCGGCAGTCACCTCGATGCGGAAGGTTATGACTTGCTCGGCGTCATGACGGGTTCGGAAGGGCTGCTTGGCGTCGTCACCGAGGTCACCGTGCGCATCCTGAAGAAACCGGAGACGGCTCGCGCACTGCTGATCGGCTTCCCGACCAGTGAGCAGGGCGGCCAGTGCGTCGCCGACATCATCGGCGCCGGCATCATTCCGGGCGGCATGGAGATGATGGACCGGCCGGCGATCCACGCCGCCGAGGATTTCGTCCATGCCGGCTATCCCCTGGATGTCGAAGCGCTGCTGATCGTCGAGCTCGACGGGCCGGGCGTCGAGGTCGATCATCTGATCGGTCTGGTCGAGGCGATCGCCTACAAGAACGGCTCGACCACCTGCCGCATTTCGCAGTCCGAACATGAACGGCTGAGCTTCTGGGCCGGCCGCAAGGCGGCGTTTCCGGCCGTCGGCCGCATCTCGCCCGACTACTACTGCATGGACGGCACCATCCCGCGCAAGGAGCTGCCGCGCGTGCTCGCCGGCATGCGCGAGCTGTCGGAAAAATACGGTCTCGGCGTCGCCAATGTCTTTCACGCCGGCGACGGCAATCTGCATCCGCTGATCCTCTACGATGCCAACGTACCGGGCGAACTCGACAAGGCCGAAAGCTTCGGCGCCGACATATTGCGGCTCTGCGTCAAGGTCGGCGGCGTGTTGACCGGCGAACACGGTGTGGGCGTGGAAAAACGCGACCTGATGCCGGAAATGTTCACCCAGATCGATCTCGACCAGCAGATGCGCGTCAAATGCGCCTTCGATCCCAACCATCTGCTCAACCCGGGAAAAGTGTTCCCGCAGCTGCGGCGATGCGCCGAACTCGGCCGCATGCACATTTCCGGCGGCAAGCTGCCGTTTCCGGACATTCCGAGGTTTTGAGGGATATGTCGGCGCTTGAACACCCCCCTCTGTCCTGCCGGACATCTCCCCCTCAAGGGGGGAGATTGGCAGCTCGCGCGCCTCGCCCTTTTGTCACCATTGGAGATTGGCGAAGCC
>NZ_RZPH01000012.1:0-20036 GCF_004022825.1 Mesorhizobium sp. M7A.F.Ca.CA.004.04.2.1 | reverse complement strand
GTTTTCATCCATGCCTTCCATCCTGTCCATTTCCGGGGTCTCCAAGACCTACGCCACCGGTTTCACCGCGCTCAAGGAAGTCAATCTCGACATTCAGCGCGGCGAGATCTTCGCGCTGCTTGGACCCAATGGCGCCGGCAAGACGACGCTGATCTCGATCGTCTGCGGCATCGTCAACCGTTCGTCGGGCACCGTCACCGTCGACGGCCACGACATCAACAAGGATTATCGCGCCGCGCGCGGTCTGATCGGGCTGGTGCCGCAGGAACTGACAATCGACGCCTTCGAGAGCGTCTGGGCGACGGTCAATTACAGCCGTGGCCTGTTCGGCAAGCCGGCCAACCCCGGCTTTGTCGAGAAGGTGCTGCGCGACCTGTCGCTGTGGGACAAGAAGGACGCCAAGGCGATCACCCTGTCGGGCGGCATGAAGCGCCGGCTGATGATCGCCAAGGCGCTGTCGCATGAGCCGCGCATCCTGTTCCTCGACGAGCCGACCGCCGGCGTCGACGTCGAGCTGCGCCAGGACATGTGGGCGATGGTGCGCCGGCTGCGCGAGGACGGCGTCACCATCATCCTCACCACGCATTATATCGAGGAAGCCGAGGCGATGGCCGACCGGGTCGGCGTCATCAACCGCGGCGAGATCATCCTGGTCGAGAACAAGGCCGAACTGATGCGCAAGCTCGGCCGCAAGCGGCTGGTGCTGGAACTGCGCAATCCGCTGACGGCCATTCCCGAGGCGCTCTCGCGCTATGCGCTGGAGTTGTCGCCCGATGGCGGGCAGCTGACCTACACCTATGACAATCAGGCCGAGCGGCCCGGCGTCGCCTCGTTGATGCGCGATCTCGAGGCCGGCGGCATCCAGTTCCGCGATATCGACACGCAAAACTCTTCGCTCGAGGAGATCTTCGTCAATCTGGTGAGGAGGGAACCATGAACCTTCGCGCCGTATGGGCGATCTATCGGATGGAAATGGCGCGTGCTTTCCGCACCGTGCTGCAGAGCATCGTCTCGCCGGTCATCTCGACATCGCTGTATTTCGTCGTCTTCGGCTCGGCCATCGGCTCGCGCATCACCGAGATCGACGGCATCAGTTACGGCGCCTTCAT
The DNA here is from genome assembly GCF_004022825.1 of Mesorhizobium sp. M7A.F.Ca.CA.004.04.2.1. Taxonomy (NCBI): domain Bacteria; kingdom Pseudomonadati; phylum Pseudomonadota; class Alphaproteobacteria; order Hyphomicrobiales; family Phyllobacteriaceae; genus Mesorhizobium; species Mesorhizobium sp. M7A.F.Ca.CA.004.04.2.1. The sequence goes on along the minus strand of NZ_RZPH01000012.1, from coordinate 18,927 downwards.
CGTGCCGGGTCTGATCATGCTGTCGCTGTTGACGCAGTCGATCTCCAACGCCTCCTTTGCCATCTACTTCCCGAAATTCGTCGGCTCGATCTACGAGCTTCTGTCGGCGCCGGTCTCCTATCTGGAGATCGTCATCGCCTATGTCGGCGGCGCCGCGACCAAGTCGATCCTTCTCGGTCTGATCATCCTGGCCACCGCCTCGCTGTTCGTGCCGCTGACCATCCTGCATCCGTTCTGGATGCTCGCCTTCCTGGTGCTGACGGCGGTGACCTTCAGCCTGTTCGGCTTCATCATCGGCATCTGGGCGAAGAGTTTCGAGCAGCTGCAGCTGGTGCCGCTGTTGATCATCACGCCGCTGACCTTCCTCGGCGGCAGCTTCTATTCGATCAACATGCTGCCCGAGATCTGGCGCACGGTGACGCTGTTCAATCCGGTCGTCTATCTGATCAGCGGCTTCCGCTGGAGCTTCTACGGCAAATCCGATGTCTCGGTCGGTATCAGCCTCGGCATGACGATCGTCTTTCTGCTGATCTGCATAGCGATCGTCGCCTGGATCTTCAGGACCGGCTACCGGCTCAGGAACTGAGCGGCGAAAGCGCCGTGTGACGCTGTCAGGTCTGTCGAGATTCAAGTCAGGCCGGCCTCACCTGAATATCGCCAGACCTAGATCGCCTTGACCAGCCGCAGCAACCCCAGCATCTCGACATACGTCCCCTTGCGGAAGGCGATGTAGACCGGCTCCTCGACGCCGTGGAAGCGGCGCTTGAACGCCGCTTGGCCCTGCAGGTTGAACCTGCGCCGATTGACCCAGGGAGAAGAATAGGCGCGCTGGAAGGCATTGCGCCAGAAATCGCTTTCGGCAAATCCGCTCGGGCCCACATCGACGAGCGGCGACAGGCCGAGCGTGACCACCGAGATGCCCTCTTCGCGAAAACGGTCAACGGCGAACTTGGTCAGGCCGATCTCGGCATGCGGTGAGGCGTCGAGATGCTTGCGCTTGAAGGCGGTGGTGTAGCCGATGACCTTGCCGCCGGCAAACAACGGGTCGAAGTCGAGCAAAGCGACCAGTTCGCCATCGGGACCGTGCAGGACGAAACGGCGCATGTCGGTGCCGAGATGGTCGGCGAAATGGCGGTTGAGAAAACCCATCTCCCAGCGCTTGACGATGCGGTCGCCGCGCCAGTTTTCCGAAAGCCGGGCGATCTCGTCGAGGTAGATCGTGCGCTTGTCCTCTTCGAACGAAAAGCCTTTCTTCAGCAGCCAGCGTTCGGAGTAGCGCACGGTCTCGTTGCGCTTCCCGGAAAAATCATGCTCGGGCAGGGCGAGGCGGGTGTCGATGCCGAGGCGATTGACCTTGTAGCCAAGGCCGGCCAGCACGCGTGCGGTGTCCTCGCCGACCTGCACGAACCATGGGCTGCCGGCGGTCTCGACGAAGCGCTTGATGTAATCGGCCCGACGCGCCGGAGCCGCCACCGGGTCGCCGAGCGCGAAATGGTGCTTCATCTTGGTACCGAAGGCGATGTAGCCATCGGCGTCGCCGAAATAGGAAAGCTTGCCTTGCACGGCGGTGGAATAGGCGAGCGAGAAGTCGCCATAGCGGCGCACCAGTGCCAGGCGTTCGATATGGGTCAGCGCCTGCCGCTCGACCTCGGGCGCGGCGGCCTCAAGGATCTTGTCGAAATAGAACCGCAAGGAGGGCATGGTCGAGATTCCGCGTGCCGCCTACAGCGCCGGCCGTCCAGGACGCGCCAAGGTGCTGTAACACTTTGATTCTGCGCATGACTCGAAAATCGGACTCGATTTCGGGCATGCGCGTGGGGGATAACCGAGACCCGCCAGCCACCCAAGGCCTCGAATCAATCACATTGCCGCGACCTGATTACCGTTGATATCGCGCATATGCCATATAGAGCGCAACCGCGGCCCGGCGTGTGGCGCTAAATCGCATCGCTCGAAATTCGGCCGCGGTTTGCTGCAGGGGATCCTGCGCGCGATCAAACGGTTACAGCGTCCTGCGAGCCTTACGGCGGGACGTCCAATGGGATTCGAGTGAATGACTGATACGACAATCAGATCGGTTGCGGATCTGCCGGCCACGGTCGAGCCGGCAATCGTCGTCGGCGCCGGTGCTGCCGGGCTGGCTGCCGCGCATGCCTTGATGAACGCCGGCGTGCCTACGGCGATCCTGGAAAAGGAAAGCCGGCTGGCCGAGCCCTGGCACCGGCGCCACCAGCAATTGCATCTCAACACCCATCGCGATCTTTCTTCGCTGCCTGGTCTCGCCTTTCCCCCTGGCACGCCCGCCTTTCCGCAAAGAATGGTCGTCATCCGCCACATGAACGATTTCCAGAAGGAGAACCGGCTGCCGGTGCAGTTTGGCGTCGCGGTCGAAGAGATCATCTTCAAGGGCGATCACTGGGCATTGCGCACCAGCGCCGGACCGCGCTTGGCCCGCAATGTCGTCATCGCTACCGGCCGCGACAGGCAGCCGTTCACGCCCGAATGGAAAGGCATGAGGGATTTCGTCGGGCGCATCATCCATTCGGCGGATTTTGGTGACGCGCAAGCCTATGCGGGCCAAAAAGTGCTGGTCGTCGGCGCCGGCAATTCGGGCTTCGATGCGCTCAATCATCTGGCCGGCATAGACACGGCCGCCATCTGGCTGTCGGCCCGCAACGGTCCCGCCCTGCTGCCCAAGCGCATCTGCAAGATCGCCGTGCACCGGCTTTCGCCGATCATGGCGCGCTTGCCGTTGCGGCTCGCCGATGCGGTGATGGCGGCAACGCAGCGGCTGGTTTTCGGCGACCTGACCAAATTCGGTCTGCCGCCCGCGCCTGCGGGCGGCGCCAGCCGCCTGAGCTCGGATTACACCGCGATCGCCGCCGACGACGGCGCCGTCGGCGCCATCAAGGCCGGCAAGATCACCGTCGTGCCGGGCATACGGGAATTCACCCGCGATGGCGTGATCCTGGCCAATGGCAGCCTGATCCATCCCGACATCGTCATTGCCGCGACAGGCTACCGCACGGGGCTGGAGCCCATGGTCGGCAAGCTCGGCGTGCTCGACGCCAAGGGCGTTCCGCTCTTCAACGGTGGCGAAGCCGATCCAAAATTGCCCGGTCTGTGGTTCACCGGCATGCGGCCAAGCATTCGCGGCTGCTTCGCCAATGCCGGCATCCTGGCCAAGGCGATCGCCAAACGAATTGCAAGGTCGGCCTCGCACCAATCCAGCGCATCACGCTGATTTCGGTTCCAGCCGCCGGAAACCGACGGCTTCCATCAGCATGTCCTCTTCCACCATGCCGGCATTGTGCAAGGCGAGCAGGTTAAGCGCGATTTCCCGCGCGTCGGCGGAATCGGGATGTGCCTCGCGCCGCCGGCAGGCCTCGTCGAACACGCGCTGCAGCTTGGCGATATCGGCTGGCTTGAGCAAGCCACGGTCATAGACGGACTTCGACATGGCGATCTCCTGATAAAGACCTAGAGCGCCATGTTTAAATTGCCAATCTTTCCCGAGGCTTGACCGACTTCCCCCCGTCGCCTCGCCATCCTGGGGCGGAGCAAGGGGCGAAGCGACGCGGCGCAGACCCCAGGAGCTGCTCCGCAGCCCAAGGGATACATGCCGCGGCTCAAGGCGCAGCAGCGGCGCAAATTCTGCTCCGCTGCTGCCCATGCGAGTGGGCAATCAGACCGCGATCTTGCCGCCGCCCTGTTTGGTGATGGCGACGACCGACGGCCGCACCGGCATGTCGGGCTTGAAGTCGGGCCAACGCGTCGACAGGTCCTCATAGTAGGACGGGCGCCCGAACGCTTCCCAGTCCTCTCCGCCGTCGCCCGTATGCTGGACGGCGACGAAGGCGGGCTGGTCGTCGGGCGCAAACAGCGGACCGCACATTTCGGCGCCGATCGGCACGCGGAAGAATAGTTTCGAGGTCGCCCGCGCCGCCCCCTCCGTGTCCACCGCCCATAAGCCATCGGTGCGGCCGGTGGCTTTCGGACCCTGGCCGTCGGTCGCGACCCAGAGACGCCCGGCCGAATCGACCGCGCAATTGTCGGGCATGCCGAACCAGCCATTGGCCGTCGTTGCCGTCGAGAAGGTGGCACCGACATCGGCAACCGAGGGATCGCCGCATTTCAGCAGCACTTCCCACTTGCCCTTGGCGGCCGTGAAATCACCGCCGTCCTCGGCGATCTCGATGATGTGGCCGAAGGCGTTTTCGGCGCGCGGGTTGGCGGCGTCGACCTGGTCGGCCTTGCGCTTCGAATTGTTGGTCAGCATGACATAGACCTTGCCGTTGACGCCATTGGGCTGAATGTCTTCCGGGCGGTCCATCTTGGTGGCGCCGAGCAGGTCGGCGGCGCGGCGCGTCTCGATCAGCACGTCGGCCTGGCCAGTGAAACCGTTTTCAGCCGTCAGCGGCCCCTGGCCGAACACGATCGGCAGCCATTCGACCGTGCCGTCTTCGGCGAACCTGGCGACATGCAGCGTGCCATCGTCGAGCAGGTCCTTGTTGGCGGCACGGTCGTTCGGATTGAACGCGGCCCTGGTCACGAACTTGTAGACATAGTCGAAGCGCTCGTCGTCACCGAGATAGAAGACGACGCGGCCGTCCTTGGCGACGATCGATTCGGCGCCCTCATGCTTGAAGCGGCCCATGGCGGTGCGCTTCCTCGGCGTCGAGGTCGGGTCGTTGACATCGACCTCGACGATCCAGCCGAAGCGGTTGGCTTCGTTGGGTTCCTTGGCGAGGTCGAAACGCTCGTAATGCGCCGCCCATTCATAGGCGCCTTCGGGAATGCCGAGACGCTTGTAGTTCGCGGCTTCCTTGTGGTCTTCCGGCAGCTCGCCGGAAAAATAGCCATGGATGTTCTCCTCGGCCATCACATAGGTGCCCCAGGGCGTGACGCCGCCGGCGCAATTGTTGACGGTGCCGAAAACCTTGGTGCCGGACGGATCGGCTTTGGTCTTGACGCGGTCATGGCCGGCAACGGGGCCGGACAGCGCCATTTCGGTGTTGGCGGTGATGCGGCGATTGAGCTTGCCGTCGCGCACCACCTGCCATTTGCCACCGTCCTTGCGGATCTCGACGATGGTGCCGCCATGGGCGGCCATCTCGACATCGACCTGCTCCTTCGAGAGGGGTGCGACTTCTGCCGACTTCTTGCCGTCCTTCTCGACGATCTTTACGATGCCCGGGAACATCAGATGCGGATTGGTGTATTCGTGGTTGACCACCAGCAGGCCATGTTCGGCCGAGCCGTCGATCGGGATGTAGCCGACATAGTCATTGTTGTAGCCGAACTGTTTCGCCTGGGCCTCGGCCGACTGTTTCGTCGGGTCGAAGTCGGGCGAATCGGCAAACAACGGATCGCCCCAGCGCAGCAGGACATCGGCATCGTAACCCGACGCGACATGGTGCTTGTCGTCGATGCCGGCCTCAAGTTCGTCGAACGCGAAGGCCGAGCCTTCCGCGGCCCTGGCCTCGTCGGCGCTGATCAGCGCCAGCGGGCTGACGGTGGCGGCGATGGCCGAGACGGCCAGCGAGCCCTTGAGGAAGCCGCGGCGCGAGAACCGCGCGGCGATGATCTCGCCCATGGTGCGGTTGTCGGAGGCGTTGATGGCCGGGCCGTCGTTTTCCTCGAGCAGGCTGGTGCGGAATCGGGTGTCGGCGGAGCGAAGGTCAGTCATGGTGGCTTGCCTCTGGCTGTCGGGTTGGCTGGAGCGTGGGGTACCTGTTTGACCCCCCTTATAATCGCCGGGTCACATTTTCGTGACATCGGGAGACCTTTCAGGCGCGACAGGCATTACGCGCAGCGCTGGCTCAGCATTCCCGAAGGCCGTGAACTGCTCCGGAATCGTCTTTTCGAGAGGAAGGAGACCTTCGGCGGCATGTTTCGCCGCGCATCCATGGGGTCAGTCGTTGCAAACGGCCGGCTCGACAAAGTCACCTCCGCCGCCCCCGGCGGAGGTGACTTGATGTTCGGCGTCTGCCGTCGTCAGGCGTAGGGAAAGCGAGTCTCCCATTTAGCGATGGCGGTCGCGGCGCCGTTCATGCAAAGCTAATGTAGCATACGCTTGGGACTTTAGTCCAATCTTGCGCTTTCAAAGGTCCTAGTTGACAACCGCAACGGTCGGAGGTCGCTTCCGGACCCCGCGTCTTTCGGCAATGTTGTTGCACTGCAACGTTGGGGTGGGGCGCGCCGGGCTCAGTCGTCGGAGATCAAAATGCACAGATCGGTCACGACCCGTTGCTGCCGGCTGGCGCTCAAATCGGCAGCGGCGCTGGCGTTGACGATTGCTCCCTACCAAATTGTCCTGGAGGGCTCCGTTCCCGGCATTCACACCGCCAGCGCATACGCCAAGGGTGGCGGTAACAGCGGTGGTGGCGGCGGCAACGGCGGCAATTCCGGCGGCGGCAATGGAGGGAACAGCGGCGGGAATAGCGGGAATGGCAACAGCGGCAATAGCGGCAAATCGGGATCCAATCAGGGTAAGAGCGGAAGCCATGTCAATGCAAAGACCGGTGACAAGGTCGACGTGACCGGCAACAAGATCACGGTCCGGCATCCCGACGGCATAACGGAAAAGCTTGAGAACGGACGTTTCAGCATGAAGGACGCGCTCGGTCGCACGATCATCGACCGCCAGGCCACGCCGGCCGATGCCGATCGTCTCAAGGCCTTGTGAAGCTGGCCAACAGGCAACGGTCAGCTTTGCACGTCACCTCCGCCGCCCCCCGGCGGAGGTGACCTCGTTTTTGGCGGTGCCGCCCCGGTCCCCGAGGCGCGACGCGCTTTTGCGCGGTCCGCACCTTGCGGAGGCACGCAACCTTGCAATCGTTGTTTTGCGCAATCCAGGACGGAAACCGCTGCGAATTCCCCTAGAGCCGGATGATTTCAGGTCGAAATCGGCCTGAAATCTAAATCCGCCTCTAAATCAAAGAGATAGAGCATGATGTCTTCCGAAAACCGCTTCACACCTTTCGGCATCATGCTCTCGTTGCTTTAGGAAGGCCTGTCGCGGTCGCGCAACTCACGCATCATCAAGGCTGCTTCGGTGCGGTTTCGCACATTGAGCTTCGACAGCACCCCGGTCATGTGATGCTTGACGGTCTTCTCCTGCAGCTCAAGCCGCAAGGCGACTTCCTTGTTGCTCAGCCCCTCCGCCACCAGCCGCAGGATTTCCGTCTGCCGATCGGTGAGCTGCCGCAGCCGTTCCGCAATGCCGTCGGTCGGCTGCTGGGACTGGAGATCCGAAAGCAGCCGGGCCGACAGCGTCGGCGACAGATAGCTTTCGCCGGCTGCAACATTGCGCAGGATGTCGGCGAGCCCGCGCGACCCGACGCCTTTGAGGACATAGCCATTCACCCCTGCGTTCAGCGCCTTTGTCACATCGGCGTTGGCCTCCGAAACGGTCAGCATGACGATCTTCTGGGCCGGATGGCTGGCGAGAATGCTTGCCACCGCGGTCAGCCCGCCGCCCGGCATGGAGATATCGAGCAGCAAGATGTCGGGCCGCACCGTCGTGGCGAGGCGTTCGGCATCCTGCGCCGTGGCGCCCTCGCCAACCATCTCGAAGCCTCCGATCTCCGACAGGCTGCGCGTCACACCTTCGCGAAAGAGGGGGTGATCGTCGACAATGGCGATGCGAATGGTCCCAGTCATGCTTGCTCCTCGACCGATAGACGGATCACCAAACGCGTACCTTGCGGCCCGGTCAAGGTTTCGAACTGTCCGCCAATGCTTTCGACCCGCTCCCTGAGGCCGGCGAGGCCGAGACCCTCGACCCGTGCCGCCGGATCGAAACCGGGCCCGCCGTCCGACACTTCGACAAAAAGCCGGCCACCTTTCATCCCCGCACTCACCGCCTGATCCTTGCCCAACCCGTGGCGATAGGCGTTGTTCAGCCCTTCCTGGACGAAACGATAGATGCTGATCTTCTCGGAGGCGCCGGGCTCCGGCAAGTGTCCGGTCAGCGTCAGCGTCACCGACGTTCCCGTCCTCTGCTCGTGTTCCTTGACCGCCAGCCGCAGAATGTCGGTTGCGGCAGCCGTCTCGATCTGCGGCAAAACAAGGCCGGTGCAGATGCCGCGTATTTCGCGCATCGCGTCCTCCAGTGTCTTGCGGATCATTGCGACCTCGGTCGAACGGCTTACGCTCGAATGGCCGTCGCTGGAAAATATCGGGCTGTCCATGCGCAGCGCCGCCAGTGCCACGAGTTGGGCCGGGCCGTCATGGAGGTCGGCGCCGATCCGGCGCAGATATCTTTCGTTGAGCGCGGTGGCGCGGCGGGACGCCCGTTGCACGCGCAGTCGCAAAGCACTGTTTTGCGCCACCAGACCCTGCAGCTCCGAGACCTGGCGGCGCAGTGCCCCACGCTGATCGTCGATGGTGCGGCTGCCGCGCAGGACGATGCCCGACAGGAGCAGGAATGCCGCGAGCGTCGCGCCGGCCACGATCAGCCAGCTCGACCACAGGGCGGACGCCAGGGTGGCCTGGAAATCGTCGGCGATCTCATAAAACTCGGTGACCGCCACCACCTCGCCCGACCAGGGCTCGCGCACGGGATTGTATATCTCCAGCAATGGCAAGCCGGTAGCCTTCTCCTCGCGTTCATCATCATCGAATGTATTGAATTCAGCGACGACATTGCCTTCGAAGGCGGAACGCAGATTGTCGCTCGGACCGAAGCGGCGGCCGATCAGGGACGCCTCCTTAGCGTAGAGAACCGTGCCGTCGCGGCGCCAGAGCACGAACGATTGGAGGCGCTTGCCGAGCGCGCCCTGGCCAAGCGTCTCGTCCAGCGCCTGCTTGACGGACTCGCTGAGCTCCTGGTCCTTGCGTAAGTCGGGAAGCAGCGGCGCAATCACGCTGTCGACATAGAGCGCCGTCGTGGCGGCCGAATTGCGGATGACGCCGTCCCGGATCTGCGCCGTCACCCAGGTGCCCACCACCAACATGACGGCCAGCAGGCCAAAGCCGCCGGCAACGACGAATTGCAGGGCAAGGGAAAGCTCGCTCCAGCGCCGCATCAGGTTTTGAAAACTGCGAATCATGAGCCCCTGACCGCCCTTCGAACCGACAGATTGGGCGATGTTAGTACTTTGAGCTTCCGGCTTGCCATTGCCAAGGGCTTCGTTTGGTCGAGGTCGCTTGACGTCCCGGCGCGCTTGGGAAACAACGTCCGCGACGCACGCGGCGGGAGCCGCTCCGAGAGGGGACGAAACGTTGAGTTTTTCGGGATTGCTGCAGCTCGGCTTTTCGACGGTCATTTTCCTGCTGGCGGCGACAGCCGCCAAGCAATGGGGCCTTGCGCCGAGCCTTGGCAAGATAGCGCTGACGCTGGCGCTCTATTCGCTGGGCAATCTGATCATGCTGCGGCTGATCCGCGAATTCGGCATGTCGGTGTCGTTCAGCCTTTCCGCCGTCATCCAGCTGGTCTCCGTGAACGTCGTGGCGCTGGTCTTCTTCGGCGAGCGCGTCAATGCGCTGCAGGCGACCGGCATCATGCTGGCGATCGCAGCGGTGGCGCTGATCACGCTCGGACCCTATCTGCAAGGTCGGCTGTAACGGGCGAATTGCCGATGAAGAACGCCGCGAACGCTTTGCTCAACCGGGTCGAATTCCCGGTGCTGCTGGCCGGCCTGGTCATCGCCGCCGGCCTGTGGGGATTCGAGGAGCTGATGGAGATTGCGCGCGCCACCACGCCGCACGCCTTCGACACCGAGATCCTGCTCGCCTTCCGCCAGGCGGGGCGCCCTGACAGCCCGATCGGCCCGCTGTGGCTGCAAGGGGCGATGCGCGACATCACAAGTCTTGGCAGCGGCAGCGTGTTGGTGCTGATCGTGACGGCGGTAATCGTCTATCTCCTGCTTATCCGCAGGCCGGCGACCGCCCTTTTCATCTTCGTGGCGGTGGCCGGCGGTCAGGTGCTGTCGAGCCTGCTGAAAGCCGGCATCGACCGGCCGCGCCCCGAACTCGTCTCGCATCTCGTCAACGAAACGACGCTGTCTTTTCCGAGCGGCCACGCCATGCTGTCGGCCGTGACCTATCTGACGCTCGGCGCGCTGGCGGCACGCTTCCTGCCCGGTCGAACGACGAAGATCTATGTGCTGTCGCTGGCGGTGCTGACGACGCTGCTGGTCGGCATCAGCCGCATCTATCTTGGCGTCCACTGGCCATCGGATGTGCTTGCCGGCTGGTGCGCCGGCTTCGTCTGGGCGATGCTGTGCTGGCTCGCTGCCCGGGCGTGGCAGCGATGGCGCGGGCAGCGCCTGAACGGCGACAGCGAGACTGGAGACTAGATCAGCCGGTCGATCAGCCCGTGCCCGCAGCCCACCGACAGCAAGGCCGCCCAGGTCATGAAGGTCTTGAAGAATTCAACCGCGTTACCCCCTGCCTAGATGGACACCCTAGGCACAATCCCGGGAAGTATCTGAATGATCGGTCAGCCGCCCCTTTACGCCTCAGACGTTCATCCTAATGCTTGAAACATCACAATGATAGTATTATACCTTATTCCTGCAGACTCAGACGGGGATTCCGGCCGATGATCACTGCCGCGCAGATGCGCGCCGCAAGGGCGCTGGCCGGCATCGATCAGAAGACGCTCGCCGAGCGCGCCGGCGTTTCGCTTCCAACCATCCAGCGCATGGAGGCGAGCGATGGCGTGGTCAGGGGCGTGGTCGACACGCTGATGAAGGTCATCCAGGCTCTCGACGAGGCCGGGGTGGAGCTGATCGGCGAGAACCAGACCAGCGAGCGCGGCGGCCGGGGCGTGCGCCTCAAGGCTGCCGTGCCGCGGGATCCCAAGGCTGAGCCGGCATAAAGTCGCGACGGCGACCGCCGACAGCCCTGCCGACGATCCCGCCGCCTTTCAGGGTGCGAAAGGCAGTCCATGGATCAGACGCAGCGGGCAGTGCATCAACCGGCCCACAGGTCGGCCCATAGGCCGGTAAAACCGACATTTTCCGAATTGTTCACGCCGAAGCTGGTGACGGTCTGGCGCGAGGGCTACACGTTCGCCGACTTCAAGGCGGACGCCATTGCCGGGCTGACGGTCGCCATCGTCGCGCTGCCCTTGTCGATGGCGATCGCCATCGCCTCGGGCGTGACGCCCGAGCGCGGCCTCTACACCTCGATCGTCGGCGGCTTCATCATTTCGGCGCTCGGCGGCAGCCGCTTCCAGATCGGTGGTCCGGCCGGCGCCTTCATCGTGCTGGTGGCCGCGACGGTTGCCCGGGTCGGCATCGATGGACTGCTGTTGGCAACGATGATGGCAGGGGTCTTCCTGCTCGCCATGGGCTATCTCCGCCTCGGCACCTACATCAAGTTCATTCCCTATCCGGTGACGGTCGGCTTCACCGCCGGCATCGCCGTCATCATCTTTTCAGGACAGATCGTCGAACTGTTCGGGTTGAAGCTTGCCGGCAGGGAGCCGGGCCCGCTGGTGCCGAAGTTGATCGCGGTCGGTGAGGCGGCCGGCACCATCAATCTTGCGGCGACCTTCGTGGCGGTGTTGACCATCTTCACCATCGCCGGCCTGAAGCGCTGGCGGCCGACATGGCCTGCCATGCTCATCGCCATCGGGCTGGCATCGCTGGTCGTGGCGCTTCTCTCGCTGCCGGCGGAGACGATAGGCACTCGCTTTGGCGGCATCCCGCGTAGCCTGCAAATGCCCGCTCTGCCGCCGATCAGCCTGGGCAGGATGATTGACGTGCTGCCGGATGCCATTGCCTTTGCCCTGCTCGGCGCGATCGAATCGCTGCTGTCGGCGGTGGTCGCCGACGGGATGACGGGCCGGCGGCATCGTTCCAACTGCGAACTGGTGGCGCAAGGCTTCGCCAACATCGCGTCCGCCCTGTTCGGCGGCATCTGCGCCACCGGCACCATCGCCCGCACCGCGACCAATGTGCGGGCCGGCGCCCACGGACCGGTTTCGGGCATCGTCCACTCCGCCATCCTGCTCGCTTTGATGCTGGTGGCGGCGCCGCTCGCCAGCTACATCCCGCTCGCAGCCCTGGCTGGCGTGCTGGCGGTCGTGTGCTGGAACATGTTCGAGAAGCAGGCCTTCGCCACCTTGCTGCGTGCCTCGCGCGGCGATGCGCTGGTGCTGATGGCGACCTTTCTGCTCGTCATCTTCCGCGATCTCACCGAAGGCATCGTCGTCGGCTTCGTGCTGGGCTCGATCCTGTTCATCGACCGCATGGCCAAGTCGATTGCGGTCGAGGCCGATCAGCCGCTGGTGCAGGAGGATGTCGCCGACAGCGCCAACGCCTACGATGCCAGCGAGGCGACCGACGCCGACACCGTGGTCTACCGCATCTCGGGCGCCTTCTTCTTCGGCGCGGCATCGACCGTCGGCACCGTACTCGACCGCATCGCCGACCAGCGCAGGAACTTCATCCTCGACTGCTCGGCCGTACCGTTCTTCGATTCGACGGCGGCCAACGTCATCGAGGGCGCCGCCCACAAGGCCAGGCGCGCCAGCGTCCGCTTCATCATATCAGGCGCCGCGCCGCAGATCCGGCGCATGCTGATCAACCACGGCGTGAAGCGTCCGCTGGTGACCTATGCAGCGTCGATCGAGGAGGCGCGGGCGCAGCTGAAAGGCAAGATCGAGGTGCGGTAGGGGCCGGGATTTGCCGGCCGGCGGTCGCCTGAACGTCAACTTTTTGATCTCAAGCAAGCGGGGAGCACGCTTTAGGCGAGCGGGCTCACTTTAGTCCCAGATGCAAGGAAAGTCGCTTCGCGGCGGCGTCGAATGCCACCAATCTTCGTGACCTGAACAGGGAAGCCTCCGCCTATCCTGCTTCAGCTTTCACCGTGGTCCTTTGTCCGGACATTTTACTCTTTGCAGCCGCGTTTCAAAAATGAAACCGCAATCATGGTAGAGTTCGCGCACTGATTTGCCAGTAGAAGGCGGGTTTGCCAAATGCGTGACACGTCCCCGCGAAATCGAAGTGATCCTATGCCGACCGCGCCAACACTTGAACTTCGCCGCTATTCACGGCTGAGAAATTTGCGAGAGCGCGCAGAACGCCAAGGTGCTGCATTGCAGTTCTGGGCGCGTACGGCATCGCTCGCCGTGATCTCCTGCTTCTTTTCATTAATCAGCCGCTGGGATGCCTCTCTGCTCTTCGTGCTGGCGGGCCTCATGTTGTTCCAGCTCGTCGGCCTGATCCAGTTTCGCTTTGCGCGCCGTCGCAACGCGCCATGGTGGATCGGTTATCTCGTAGGCACGCTGGACATCGTTCTGTTGACCGTTCTGCTGGTAACGCCCAACCCGTTTTCCCCGGAGGTCGCGCCGGCCGCGATGCAACTGCGCGAAGGCAGCTTCAAATTCCTGTTGATTTTCGTGTGCCTTGGCGCGCTGACCCTTTCGACCCGATTGGCGCTCTATCTCGGAGCGCTCGCAGCCTTGACGTGGACGATCGGGGTGGGATGGGTGATTCTTCATGCGGGAACCGTCCTTCCGGCGACGAACCTCTATTCGCTGCCGACGACAGAGCGACTGAACCTCTATCTCAATCCCAATTTCGTCGACACATTCGCGCAGGCGACCAACGTGTTGGTTGTGCTGATTATCGGCGCGATCATGGCGTTGGTCGTCTCTCGTTCTCGACATCTGTCGGAAGACTATGTCAAGGCAGAGCGCGCCCGCGCCAATCTCGCCCGGCATTTTTCGCCAAATGTCGTCGACCAGCTCGCCGCGGATGACGAGCCCTTCGGTCCGGTCCGCCGGCAGGATATCGCGGTACTGTTCGCCGACATCGTCGGCTTCACACACTATTCCGAGGATCATCCGGCCGAAGCAGTGTTCGAACTTCTGCGTCAGTTCCACCGTCGCATGGAGCAGGTCGTTTTCGACCACCATGGCACCGTCGACAACTATATCGGCGATTGCATCATGGCCACATTCGGGGTTCCGCAAGCCAGCCATAACGACGCAACCCGAGCCATCCAGTGCGCTGAAGCGATGATCGCCGCTCTCGAAGACTGGAATGTGCAGCGGGTGTCCAGGGGATACCCGTCGCTGGACGTTCGGATCGGTGCACAATATGGCGCAGTCGTCATCGGTGCGGTCGGCAGCGAGCGCAATCTTTCCTTCGCGGTGGTGGGCGACACCGTCAACGTCGCCAGCCGTTTGCAGGCGCTTTGCCGTGAACTTCAGGCAAACATTTGCTTTGGGTCACGACTGATAGAAGCCGCGAAGGCGGAATCGCCCACGACACAGTTGAATGCGCGCGATCATGGGCCGGTGAGCATCCGCGGTCGGGATGAACCGGTCCATGTCTGGGTCGAACACAGAGCCGAAAACCAGGGTGCTGTTTCGGTTTCGGCGTGATATAGCCGCCATGTGAAACGCCTGCATCTGCCGGAAAGTTCACGCCTGAAGGCATCATGCGCTCGCAGGCACTGAGCGAGGCGTCGATGTTCCTCTATCTGCGCGATCTCGAGGAGTGCGAAATCGTCTCAGCATGATTGCATCTGGCGGCTGAGCTTGCCGCGCACGGCCCCGGCGGTGCCGACGGCGCCATTGACCGCGCCCATCATCTTCATCTGCCCGGCGGTCTCGTTCATGCGCGCCCGGCAATCCTGCATTTTTCTGGTCGCCTCGACTGCAGCCAGGGCTTCGCCAAGACCTTCCGGCGAGTCCGTCTGGCTGCAGCTGGAAGCCAGCAGGCAGATAAGCATTGCGATCGGGCTGCCCCGCCTGACACGTGCCGTGGCTGGGAAAATGCCGCGATGTTCGGCCTCGAGGCTCCCGCTCGGAGTTGCTTTTCCCGCCACCCGTTTGCTGTTGCCCAACATCCTATCGCCCCATCGCCGGGCCGAGGATGAGGCTGCGGATTTTTGGCGTCAGCGGCCTGACGACATCGGCGAAGGGGTCGCCCTCGGCCCGCAAAGCCATCAATCCTTCGACCTCTTCGTCGATGGCCGAGATGGTCTCTGACTTCTGTGCGTCGGTCAGCTCCCTCATGCCGGATATGGCACCCCTGAGCTTGGCGAAAATGGCATCGAGTTCTGCGGCCGACATCGTCGCCAGGAACCCGCGCATGGTCTCGCCAAGCGCGACCTTCCAGCTGTCGGCGGTGAAGCCGGCTGTGCCGATCAAGCCCTTGTCCGCCGCATCGCGCTCATACCAGTCGGCGGCGATCTCCTCGTCATAGGCGAACTGACCGAATTCGGGCTGCAAGGCCTCGATCAGGCCGACGACCGCCGACGCATCCCGCGCTGTCAGCGCCAAGGCATGCGGGCTGTCGAACATCATGCCGGCAAGTGCGAGCGCGCCGGCTAGCCGGCGCATGGCTGCGAAACGCCGCTCAGCCATAACAGTCCTCCACAACGCCGGCCCGGGCACTGCTCGTCGCCTGGGACTGCAGAACCGAGCCGCCGATCGAGGCGGCCTGGCCGGCAATGACCCCACCATTGCCAGCCAGACCGCCAAGACCCCCCGCCATCGACAGGACACCGCCGAGCAGAGCCGCATTGGTCTGCGCCTTCGCCGCCTTCTTGGCGGCCTCGGCGCAGGCGGTTTCCGTCGATGGTTCGTTCCGGGCCTTGTTGCTGCCGGCCGCGCTCGCGATCAATGCCGTGTTGCTGTCGGCCTGGCCCGTTTGGCAGCCCGCCAGGGCAATGGTCAGGGCCACGAAAATGCTTTTTTTCATGGTGCTGCTCATCATCGGGCAGCGCGCGGCGGCAGCTTGACCTCGCGGTGATCGGTCACCGTGTTGCCCAACGAGATCGACAGCAGATAGGCACGCGGATTGAAGCCCGCCGCGGCCAGTGCCGACAGCGTCTTGAACAGTTGCAAATGAAACATCGTGCCCCCTTGGATTGCCGCCAATACGGTTCCGGTTTCGGAATCGCGCCGCAAACTAGGGGCATCGAAGGGGGACAGCTTGGACAGAACGGCACTGAAAGCGGCCAAAACGGCCCGGTATTGACGTTTTGCAGGCCGCGGCGCATATGACCGCGCTCTTGGCATGGGGGTGTCGATGACTGCGACGATGGGGCCGTCAGCTTCGTTCAGGCTGGCGACGGAGATGTTTCCGGAGCGGGATCGCGTCGAGATTACGCGCGAGGTTTACGGCCGCACGGTTCTGAGGGTGGACCTCGATCCGCTTGCGCCGGCGCAGATCGACATGCGGGTGCGCGCGTTGCCGGGCCTCGGCATCGCCACCGGCAGCTCATCGGAATTCCGGGTGCATCGCACATCGTCGCTGATCGACAACGACGACTTCGTTCTTCTGGCGGCCCTCGATGGGGGCAGCGTGATGAAGCACCGCGGCCGCGAGGAGGCGGTCGGCAACGGCCAGGCGCTGATGATGAGCGGTGACGAGGTTGGCCTCAACCTGATCGGCGCCGGCGGGTTCCGCTTCATCAATCTGAGTTTTTCGCGCAAGCAGCTTTCGCCTCTGATCGGCGATCCGGCAGCGGTCCTTATGCGGCCCTTGCCGACCCAAAGCGGGGCGATGCGGCTGTTGCTCGACTATATCAACTCGATCCAGGAGGTCGGAGACGAGTTGACTGCGGAGGCCTGTCACCTTGCGGCGACGCATGTCTTCGACCTTGCCGCACTCGCCATGGGCGCGACCAGGGATGCGGCCCAGATCGCACGCGGCCGTGGCGTCAGCGTTGCCCGCTTGCGCGCCATCAAGGCCGATATCGTCGCGCATGGTGGCCATGTCGACCTGTCGGCGCGGGACGTCGCCGCCCGCCACGGACTGTCGGCCCGCTATGTCCGCAAGCTGTTCGAGAGCGATGGCACATCCTTGATTGATTTCATGATGAACCAGCGGCTGGCGCGTGCCCATCGCATGCTTGGCGATCCGCGCCATGCCGGACGCAGCATCACCGCGATCGCCTACGAGGCCGGCTTCAACGATCTTTCCTATTTCAACCGGGCGTTCCGCCGCCGTTATGACGCCACTCCCTCGGACGTGCGCGTTGCGGCTTGCAAGCACTGACGCCAAAGCGCCGCCTGCCGGGCCGCGCTCCCGTGCCGTGCCGTCCATGCTGTTGGACTCATTTGATCGCGTCTATTCGGCGGCCTTTGCCCCGGGATCGGCAACCTTGTCGTCCCAGACCATCTGCCGGTAGTCGAAACCATATTCCAGCGTCGGTTTGACGATGCGGAAATAGGGCGACAGGTCGAAATCGCGCGGCGTGTAGAGCGAGTGGTGGCGGATGTGCAGGATTTCCTTGCGCGAATAGTTCGACTGCGCGGAGGCTCGGCCGGGCGCACGGGTGATTTCGGGCAGGATCGGATAGCGGATCTGGCCATAGGCCTCGGCGATCAGCGTCGAGCAGATCGCCCGTGTCGGGTCGCCGGAGCCGAAGGCCAGCATGCGGCGGCGCCAGCGCACCGGCACCGGCGGTGTGGGCAAGAAAAAACGCAGCATGTCGAAAATGTTCTTGAGGTCGTATTTCAGGCCGAGCCTGCCGATCATGAAGGCGACGACCTTGTCGCGATCCTCCGGCGCCAGCCCGCTCGCCCGGCAGATGCGGGTGTTGTAGGTGCGGTAGCGCGACAATGGCACGGCGACGCAGCCTTCGCCGATCGTGACCTCGATCAGGCGCGGCCGTTCCGAGCCGTCTTCCGGCGCGGGCAAGGCATCGCCGACATAGAAGGCCGCATGCGACCAGGTCGACTGGGTCAGGTACTTGATCGCCGCCGAGATCTTCTGATTGCCCTCGATCAGCAGGATGTCGCCCGGCTCAAGCGTGCGGCGCAGCGTTTCGGCATCGGACGGAGTGTAGGGCTCGTAGCCGGACGATTCTCCCTGCAGCCGGCCGGCAAGCCAGCGGCCAAGTCGATCCAGAAGCGTGTCGCCGGGCTCGGTCATGCCCCATGGCGATTAGCATGGGCGGGTAATGAGGGCTAGCGCACGCCTTCCTCCCCCGTCCGGAGCGCGAGGAAGAGCGTCCTACGATGCCGCGGCCTCTTCCGGCGGCGCAGCCAGATCGTCGCGCGCCTTGCGGGCCAGTTTGCGTGTCGAGCGTTTGGGATTGTCGCCGAACAGCTCGGCCGCTTCGGCCAGGCAGCTCTTCTTCAGCTGCTTCTCCGACCGCTTCAGCAGCTTGCCCAGAAGTTTCGTGTCCTCGGGCAGCCCGAGTGGCTGGTCGTCGGCCTCGAGCAACGCGCGCATCACCAGCACATCGTGCAGGTCGCCCAGCCGCTCGCCCAGTTCGTCGACCGCCTTGCGCCGGGCCTTGATCGGTGTCGGCCACAGCCTGCCGAGCAGCGACAGATGCATGCCGTGGGTCTTGGCCGCCTTGCGCAAATCGTGGAAATCATCGGCCGCGCCCCGCGATCTGGCCTTGTCGAGCGCCTTCCTGGCACGGCGCAGCGTGACGCGGGCACCTTCGGCAAGCACGTCGGCCGCCTGTTCCGGCTGGTCGGGCAAGGCCAACGCTTCGACGCGTTTGAGGCCATCCTCGCAAGCGGCGGTCGCCGCGCCGATCGCCGCCTCGAGCCCGCTGCCTTCGTGCAGTTCATGCTGGCGCGCGATCAGCCTGTCGCGCGCAGCAGTAAGCCCATCGTCGGCGCTCTCCTTGGGAAAGCTCGCCGCCAGCCGGTCGATGGTTTCGATCAGCGCTGTCGCCTCGCGCGGACCGGCAAGCAGGCCGGCTACATTGCGATAGCACTGGTTCTCGGTCTCGCAGAATGTTTCGTCGCCGGAACGAACAAGCCGCAGCAGGGCGCGGGCGCTCTTCAGCCGCTTGCGGCACTTGTGCAGCGCCTGTTCCGGCCGGCTCCGTGCGGCGTCAAGGTGATGCAGCGCCTTGCCGATTTCCTCGGCAAGGATACGCCTGACCTCGCCGGTCAGCGGCAGGCGCGGATCGATACGAAAGCTCATGCGGCGATCTCCGGTATCCCCCCAAGGGCGAGCGACGCGTTGTAGAATTTTGACTCGCCGG
>NZ_RZPH01000129.1:0-9258 GCF_004022825.1 Mesorhizobium sp. M7A.F.Ca.CA.004.04.2.1 | reverse complement strand
CAGGTAGGGCGGCACATTGGTGTCCGGCAGCTCGGTCTCGGCGCAGGAGACGACACGCACCCAGGGACAGCCGGCGGCTGATATCGCCGGGAACATGATGACATTGTCGAGCACCACCGCGTCCGGCTTCAGCCGCGCCAGCAATTGGCGCAGCGGCGCCTCGGCATTGACCGCAGTGTCGACGATGGCCTGCCAGGTCGGCGCGACATAGGTTTCCAGCTGGTCGATCGGGCTCAGCCGGAAATGCGGCAGGTGCCGGCGCACGAAGGCCTGCCAATAGCTCTGGCGTTCGCTGTCGCTCAGCGGCTCGTCGGTCGGCAGCTGGTATTCCTGGAAACCATAGTCGGCAAAGACGCCGGAAAAGCCGGCATGGCAAATGAAGACGGGCCGGGCTCCCTTGGCACGCAATGCCTGCGCGATGCCGACGCAATTCAACGCCGCGCCGAAACTGGCTTCGGGAAACAGCGCGATGGTCGGGCTGGCTTTACGCGTCAATTATTCCTCGTCATTCCGGCCGGCTGATCATGCCGAACAGGGCGGGCGCCCCGCGACTGGCCGCCTGCGGTCGCTGGTTGCGGGAAAGCCGCAGGTGGATACGAAGCAGATCGGCCGCCACCTCATACTGCAGGCTTTCAAGATGGTCGAGTATAACAAGGTGTTCGCGCAGCGATTGCCGCAGGCGGAAGACGTTGACGCCGGCATAGATGCCCGGCAGCCGGCGCAGCCTGAGATGATCGGCCAGCGCATCAGCAACGAAGCGGTTGGCGCAGCCCTCAGCGAGCATGCCGTGAAAATCGATGTCCAGCCGCTGGAACTCGCGTGTATCGAATGCGGCGTCCGGCAGCGCCACCAGCGCTTCCATAGCCTGGCGCAACGTCGCCGCCCGCGCGCCGTCCAGCCGGAAGCCCGGCGTCAGGATGGCCGCGGGTTCCAGCAGCAAGCGGAACTCATAGCTGTCGCCTTGCGCCTCTGGATCGTCGGGCGTGCGCCGAAACAGCCAGGACTGGCCAGGCGCTCGGTCCAACAAATTCTCTTCGGTCAGTTTGTTAAGTGCTTTTAGTACCGTCTTGCGCTCGGCACTGTAGCGCCGTATCAGCCCCGCGACGGTCACCGTCTGGTCCAGCCGACGCGCCGACCGGTCGCGCAGGATCGCCTCGGCCAACTCGTCCTCCTCGGCGGCGGGCAGTTCCGTGGCGACTGAAGCCTGCGCGGTGAGGTCGATGGCCAGGTGATAACCGGAATCTGCCTCCCAGCGCACGACACCCCGTTCAGCGAGCAGGCCGAGAGCCGCCCGCACCGGCGTGCGCGAGACATTGCACAACGAAGCGATCTGCTGCTCCGGCAAGCGTGCGCCGGGCTCAAAACCGCGCTGCCGCGCCACATCCAGGATGCGCTGCGCCAGATCGAGGTGGTTGGTGCGAGGTCGTCGGGCTGCGGCTTGCATGACTGGTCTCGTGGAAAACGACATGACCGCATTGATCTGACCGATCGCCCGCACGGACGCAATCGGCCAGATTCCACGATCGCTTAGCAAATTATGGATTGACGTACTTTTTTCTGCAATAGTACTGTCAGGGCAATCGGCGAGAAAAAGACCGAGGGAACGGGATCGAGGCAGCGGCAAGGGTCGCAGGCGTTGGTCCGGCGAATGCAATTCGACGATCAACCGAAATGGGAGTCTGTCATGACCGCTACCAGCCTGCGGCGCCGTGCGCTGAAAACATCTTCGATCGCACTTGGCCTGGCCTTGGCGCTGTCCGCGCCGGCGACGGCTGCCGACCTCGTCATTTCCAACTGGGACGGCTACATGGCGCCTGACGCCATGGCCGCCTTCAAGACCGCCACCGGCGTGTCGGGCGAAGTGGTGGTGCACGCCACCAATGAAGAGATCATGGGCAAGCTCATCGCCGCCGGCGGCAAGGGCTATGACGTGGTCTTCGTTTCTTCGCCCTTCGCCGAGGTGCTGAACAAGCTCGGCCTGACCGAGCCGATCGACCACGCCAAGATCCCGAACCTCACCAATCTCTATCCCGAGGCAACCAAGCTGCCGCACGATGCCGGCAATGCATTCTCGGTGCCCTACACCTGGGGCACGACCGGCCTCTGCTACCGTTCGGACCTGATGAAGGTTGCGCCCACCAGCTGGAGCGACCTGCTCGCGCCATCCGACGAATTGAAGGGCAAGACCACCATGCTGGCGACCGACCGCTGGCTGCTGGCTGCTGGCCAGCTCGACAAGGGCTATTCGGTCAACGAAACCGACCCGGCCAAGATGGCTGAGGTCAAGGATCTGCTGATCTCGGCCAAGAAGACCCTGCTCGCCTATGACGACACCACCTTCTATTCCAAGCTGGTGTCCGGCGAGGCGCTGATGGTGCAGGCATGGGACGGCTGGTGCAATTACGGCATCGCCGAAAAGCCAGAGATCAAATACGTCATTCCCAAGGAAGGCTCCGACCTCTGGGTTGACACGATGGTGGTGATGAAGGCCTCCGCCAACAAGGATGCCGCCTTCCAGTTCATCAACTTCATGCTCGACGCCAAGAACCACGCCTGGGCGGCGCAGAACATCGACTACAAGGTGCCGAACAAGCCAGCCATGGAAAGCCTGCCGGCCGATTTCCTGGCCAAATTCCCCAACATGGCGATGCCGGTGGCCGATCTCGTCAAGTTCGAGCAGTTGCGTGACGTCGGCGACGCCCAGCGCGACTATTCGAAGATCGTCAGCGAGATCAAGGCGGCGCAGTAGGGACTGTTCCAACAGCATCTTGGAATTAAGCTTGCGTTCCATGTCGCCCCCCTCTGGCCTGCCGGCCATCTCCCCCTCAAGGGGGGAGATTGGCTGTGGCGTCGCTTTCGCCAATCTTCGATATCTGGATGTAAGCGAGAGGTTCGAGCTGCTGATCTCCCCCCTTGAGGGGGAGATGGCCGGCAGGCCAGAGGGGGGCGCTCCTCCGTGAAATACACCCCCTCCCGCTCCTCCCTCCTGATGGCCCCGGCGCTGGCATGGCTCGCCGCCTTGATAGTGGTGCCGTGCGCGCTGGTGCTGGCGCTCGCCTTCTTCCGGCGCGGCATCTATGGCGGCATCGAATACACCTTCACGCTGGAGAATTTCGGCCTGGTCTTCGACCCGCTCTATGCCGGCATCTTCCTCAATTCGGCGCGCATCGCCGGCACCGCCACCCTGATCGCGGTGGTGATCGGCTATGCCGCCGCCTACGCCATCGCAGCCGCCCCGCGCCGGTGGCAGCCGGTGTTCCTGTTCTTCGCCGTGCTGCCGTTCTGGTCCAATTACCTCATCCGCACCTATGCGTGGATCGTGCTGCTCAACCGCGAAGGCCTGATCACGCAGTTGTTGCGCTGGTTCGGCTACACCGGCGAGCCACCATCGATGCTCTATACGGAAGGCGCGGTCATCGCCGGCCTCGTCTACAACTATTTGCCCTTCGTCATCCTCGCCTGCTACGCGCCACTGTCGCGCCTCAACCCGGAACTCGCCGAGGCCTCGCGTGACCTCGGCGCCTCCGCCGCCACCACATTCCGCCGTGTCATCCTGCCGCTGACCGTGCCGGGCATTGCCGCCGGCGCAGTGTTTGTCTTCGTGCTGTCGATCGGCAATTTCGTCACGCCCGCGCTGCTCGGCGGCGGCCGCTTCCAGATGATCGGCAACCTCGTCTACGACCAGTTCCTGACCGCCAACGACTGGCCGTTCGGCGCCGCGCTCGCGATGGCGCTGATCGCCATCATGCTTCTGGTGCTGATGGCGCAGGCGCTGGCCGCCAATCGCGCCTCGGGCCACGCCGCGCAAGCCGGCGGAGGCACCGATGGCTGAGCGCTCCCCCGCCACGCGGCGCACGCTCTGGCTCGTGCTGAGCCTGGTCTTCGCTTTCCTCTACATCCCGATCGCCGTGCTGGTGGCGCTGTCTTTCAACGAAGGTGGGCTGCCGACCGCATGGTCGGGATTCTCGCTGAAATGGTATGCCTCGCTGGCCTCGAACAGCGCCATCCTGTCCGCTGCGCTCAACACGCTGATCGTGGCGCTGGTGTCGACCGCAATCGCAACATTGCTCGGCACGCTGCTGGCGATCGGCATCGAGATGCGCCGGCAGTACGGCAAGGGCCTCGAAGCGCTGATCTTCGCGCCGATGATCATTCCCGACATCGTGCTGGCGATCGCGCTGCTGTCGTTGTTCTCCATGCTCAACCTGACCATGGGCCTGCACACGATCATCCTCGCCCATGTCGTCTTCAATCTCGCCTTCGTCTGCTCGGTGGTGCGCGCAAGGCTGAAGAGCTTCGACTGGTCGATCGTCGAGGCCTCCGCTGATCTCGGCGCCTCCGCGCTCACCACGTTCAGGCGGGTGACATTGCCGGTCATCGCGCCGGCGGTGATCGCCGGCGCGCTGCTCGCCTTCACGCTCTCGGTCGACGAGTTCATCATCGCCTTCTTCACCGCCGGCGCCGGCCGCGCATCGACGACGCTGCCGATGCAGATCTACGCCATGATCCGCTTCGGCATCACGCCGGAGATCAACGCGCTGGCGACCATAGTCATGGCGGTCTCGATCACCGCGCTGACCCTGTCGCAGCGGCTCAACCGTGGGATCATAGGCCAATGAGCGAACCCCGCACGCTTCTGGCCATCGATCATGTGTCGAAAAATTTCGGCCGGGTGACCGCCGTCGACGGCATCTCGCTCGACATCCGCGAGAATGAGTTCTTCGCGCTGCTCGGCCCGTCGGGCTGCGGCAAGACCACGCTGCTGCGCATGCTGGCAGGCTTCGAGACGCCCAATGAGGGGCGCATCCTGCTCGACGGCCGCGACATTGCCAAAACCCCGCCCAACAAGCGGCCGGTCAATCTGATGTTCCAGTCCTACGCGCTGTTTCCGCATATGAGCGTCCGCGCCAACGTCTCCTACGGCTTGGAGATGGAGCGCTTGCCGGCGTCGGAAATCCGCTCCCGCGTCGACGCCATCCTGGCGACAACCGAGCTGGTCCCCTTCACCGACCGCAAGCCGGAGCAACTGTCGGGCGGCCAGAAGCAGCGCGTCGCGCTCGCCCGCGCGCTGGTCAAGCGGCCGCGCCTGCTGCTGCTCGACGAGCCGCTTGGCGCGCTCGACAAGAAACTGCGCGGCGCCATGCAGCTGGAACTGAAGCGCCTGCAGCACGAGGTCGGCATTACCTTCGTCATCGTCACCCACGACCAGGAGGAGTCGCTTGTGATGGCTGACCGCATGGCGGTGCTCAAAGACGGCAGACTGCTGCAATGCGACACGCCGCACGCGATCTACGAGCATCCGGCCGACCGTTTCGTCGCCGACTTCATCGGCGTGATGAATTTTGTGCCCGGTAAAGCCGCCACCGACGGTGTAGTGGCTGCCAACGGAGCGCGTATCGCCGGCAAAGTGCCCGCCACACTCACAGCCGGTGCATCTGCTGTCGCGTCGGTGCGGCCCGAGCGCATCCGGCTGTTCCCATCGGTGGAGACCGCCAACCGCACCACCGGCACGGTCGAGGCGCTGGCCTATCAGGGGCTCGACCTACAGCTGCATGTCCGCACACCTCTGTCCCCAAAGCCGTTCCTGGTGCGCGTCACCGCTGATGCCGCCGACCGCCGGCCGGTCGCGTCGGGAGATCAGGTCGAACTCGGCTGGGACGCCGCCGATGTCAGAGTTTTCGCAGAATAAAGGAGAAGCCTGATGGCGCAGAAGACGATCGCGTTTTTTCCAGAAGCGGCCTACGGCCCGGCGCTCAATTCCGTCGGCATCGCCCAGGCGGTCGAGGCGCGCGGCCACAAAGCCGTTTTCCTGTCCGACCCCGGCTTTGTCGATGTCTACAAGGGCTACGGTTTCGAGGCGCATCCGGTGAACCTGTCGGAGCCGATGCCGCCCGAGCAGATGGCGAAATTCTGGGAGGATTTCATCAACGGCCACATCCCGAACTTCCGCAAATCGCCTTACGATCAGGTCGACAATTACGTCAAGGATTGCTGGACGGCGATCGTCGACAGCGCCAAATGGGCGCAGAAGGATCTGCCGCGCGTTCTCTCAGCCATCAAGCCGGATGTGATCTGCGTCGACAACGTCATCCTGTTTCCGGCCATCAAGCAGTTCGGCAAACCCTGGGTGCGCGTCATCTCCTGCTCGGAAAACGAGATCGACGACGAGGACATCCCGCCCCATCTCTCCGGCTGCGGCGAGAACGACCACGCCGGTCACCAGCGCTACCGCGATCATTTCAACGCGGTGATCAAGCCGATCCATGACGACTTCAACGCCTTCCTCGCCGCCAACAACGAGGCGCCTTATCCGATCGGCCAGTTCTTCGAGGCCTCGCCCTATTTGAACCTGCTGCTCTATCCCGAAGCGGCAAAGTTCAAGCGCCGCCACCCGCTCGACCCGGCAAAGTTCCAGTATCTGGAAGGCTGCGTGCGGCAGGAGAAACCCTACACGGTGCCGACATTCGCCAAAAACAATGACGGGCCGCTGCTCTATGTCTCCTTCGGCAGCCTCGGCGCCGGCGATGTCGACCTGTTGAAGCGCATTATCGCGACGCTGGGCAAGACGCGCTACCGGGCTCTGGTCAATGTCGGCGGCTACAAGGACCAGTACACGGACGTGCCCGCCAACGTGATCGTCGAGAGCTGGTTCCCGCAGCCTTCGGTTATCCCGCAGGTCGATGCGGTGATCCACCATGGCGGCAACAACTCCTTCACCGAGTGCCTCTATTTCGGCAAGCCGGCGATCATCATGCCCTATGTCTGGGACGGCCACGACAACGCCACCCGCGTAGAGGAAACCGGCCACGGCTTCGGCATGCCGCGCTACGACTGGACCGATGCCGAGCTGATTGCCAAGATCGAAACCTGCCTGACCGACCCGGCGATGAAAGCCAAGCTGGCGAAGACATCGGCGCAGATGCGCGCGCAGAATGGGCCGGAGAAAGCAGCCGGGTTGCTGGAGACGCTGCTATGACCTCCTCCGCTCCCCACCTCCACCAGGCCTCCACCCGCGCCGATCTCGTCGACTGGGGCGCCCAGCCGGATGCGTTGGACGGTGCCTCCCACTCGACCGGCAAACTCGTGCACAAAGGCCCGAACAACCAGCCGGAATCCGGCATCTGGGTGTGCACGCCAGGCCGCTGGCGCCTGAGCATCCCGCGCGATGAATTGTGCCATTTCGTCGCCGGCCGCGCGACCTACCGGTCCGATGTCGGTGAGCTGATAGAAATCTCCGCCGGGACCGTGGTCATGTTCCCTGCCGGCTGGACGGGTGAATGCACCGTGCATGAGACCATGCGCAACGTCTACATGCTGGCCTGACCACGGAGCTTGACGACATGCCGACACCGTACTGGCCGAAGGCCTCGAGCGTGGAACTGGAGGACTGGGGCGCGGGCAGCAACACGCTCGCCGGTTCGCCGCGCGCCTCGGGCAGGGTCCTGTCCCGGAACCCGGACGGATCGAGCGAATGCGGCCTGTGGTCATGCACGCCGGGTACGCGCAAGGTCACCTTTGGCGCCGACGAGTTCTGCCATTTCCTCTCAGGCCGTGGCAGCTATGTCCATGACGACGGCGAAGAGATCCCGGTCGAGGCCGGCACGCTGGTGTTCTTCCCCGCCGGCTGGACCGGCATCTCCATCATCAGGCAAACGCTGACCAAGGCCTTCATGTGCCGCTGAGCACTCTTTTCAAGGAAATCGACATGACCACACCCATCATGAAATCCCCGCTCACCATTACCGACCTCGTCGACTGGGGCGTCATCCCGACCATGATCGAGGGGCAATCCCACACCTCGGGCAAGCTGCTGTACAAGGGGCCGGAAGGCCGCTCCGAATGCGGGCTTTGGGTCTGCACACCAGGCAAATGGCACTGCCATGTCACCCGCGACGAGTTCTGCCACTTCCTCGAAGGACGCTGCACCTACGTCCACGAATCCGGCGAGGTCATCGAGATCGAACCGGACACCGCAGCTTTCTTCCCGCAGGACTGGAAGGGCGTCTGCACCGTCCATGAGACGATCAAGAAGGTCTACATGATCCGCTGAGCGGATCCGAGAGGATGTCCATGGATTTCTCCCCTGACCGGCCGACCTTCTTCGTCAACCCGGACTACCAGCCGATGGCAGGCACGGCAAAGCCGGTGATCGATCCGGCGACGATCGAAACAGTCGGCGCCATCGCTGCAGCCAGCGATAGCGAGATCGATGCCGTGCTCACCACCGCGACCAGGGCGCAGGCCGCCTGGAAAAAGCTCGACGCCAAGAGCCGCGCCAAGCACCTGCATGCCGTCGCCAACGCCATCGAGGTGGCCAACTTCACCCGCTGCGCCGAGCTGATGGTGCGCGAGATGGGCAAGCCCTACCCCGAAGCGATCGGCGAGATCGCCAACTGCGCGCCGATCTTCCGCTACTACGCCGAGATGGCGCGCGACGATGCCGGCAAGATCGCCGGCACGACGCAGGCCGGTTCGTTCCAGTATGCGCGCTACGAGCCCTATGGCGTATCCGTCCACATCATGCCCTACAACTTCCCGATCCTGCTGATGTGCTGGACGGTCGCCGCATCGCTCGCCGCCGGCAATGCCTGCGTCATCAAGCCGGCCGAGGCGACGACGCTGTCGACGCTGGACTACATGACCGTGTTCCGCTCGCTGCCGGAAGGGCTGGTCTCCTGCCTGCCTGGTGGAGCGGCCACGGCGCAGGCGCTGATCGCCTCCGAACGCACCCATGCGGTTGCCTTCACCGGCTCGGTCGCCGCCGGCAAGGCGGTGGCGGTGGCCTGCGCCGAACGCATGAAACCTTGCGTCATCGAGGCCGGCGGCAGCGATCCGCTGATCATAAGCGAGCATGCCCCGCTTGAGATCGCGGCGGCCGGCAGCGTCACCGCGGCCTTCCATCTCACCGGCCAGGTCTGCACCTCCGCCGAGCGTTTCTTCGTCGTCGATGCCGTTCATGACCGCTTCGTCGCGCTGTTCGCCGAAAGGACCCGGGCGCTGCGCATCGGCAACGGCATGGACAAGACCGAGATCGGCCCGCTGGTCAGCGAGGCCGCTCGCACCAAGGTCATGCGGCTGGTCGACGATGCCATCGCCCACGGCGCCGAGGCGGTCACCGGCGGACGCATCCCTCCGGCACACAACACGGGCTGGTTCTACGAGCCGACGATCCTGACCGGCGTCACCCCGGACATGGCAATCGTGCGCGAAGAATGCTTTGGACCGGTCGCCGCCATCTGCCGGGTCAGGGATTTCGAC
>NZ_RZPH01001300.1:0-1390 GCF_004022825.1 Mesorhizobium sp. M7A.F.Ca.CA.004.04.2.1 | reverse complement strand
AGCGTGCCGCGCAATGCAGGGCCGCCCAAGGGCGCCTGAGGCGTGCGCAGGTCCGGCTGCGGTGCCGGTGCGCGGCGCGGCGGCTCGGCAGCGCGTGCGGCCGGCGCTTGCGGCGCCGGACGCAGGTTGCGTGGTTCGGACCCGTCACCGCCGCGGCCGGACTTGGCCACGATGTCCGAAAGCTCCTTCAGGGCGTTGATCTGCTCGGAAACGGCGCGGCGGATGGCCGAGGTCGATTCCTTTGCCTCTTCGGGCATTTCGATGACGCCCTTCTTGAGCTCGGCCCGGGTCAGGTCGAGTTCGCTCTTGATCGAGCCGGCGGTGCGCCGCATCTCCTCGGTGGCATCGGCAAAGCGCTTGGTTGCCGAATCGACGACGTCGGTGATGGCGTTGCGGATCTTGTCGGCCGACTCCATCGTCTTGCCTTCGGCGTTCTGCAGCGTCTGGCCGACGAGATTTTCGAACGAGCGCATGACCCTTTCGAGATCTTCCGACTTCTTGACCAGGCCGACAGCGAGGTCTTCGAGCGACGATTGCCGTTCGAGCGTGTGTTCGAGATTGCTCTGGGCCGAGCTCAGCAGGTCCGAAGCGCTGGACAGCAGGCGGCTGTGTTCGTCGAACTTGGTGGCGATCGACGCCACCTCGCGCAAGGTGGACGACGACAGTTCCGTCAGCCTCGTCGTGTTCGAATCGACCAGACGTGCCGAGCTGGCGAAGGTCTGCGCGGCTTTTTCCGTGGTGGCGGCGAAGCTTTGCGTGCTGCCGCTCAGGCGTTCATCGACCTGGCCGAGATTGACCGCGGCCTGATCGATCAGCTGGCCGAGCTGCGAGCTGGACTTGGTCATGCGGCCGATGAGATCAGCGACGCTGTCGGACAGCGACGAGCGGGCGCCTTCGACCGCCGACAAGGTTTCGGCGGTGCGGCTGGCGAGCGCGTCGACAAGCGCGGCATTCTCGCTGCGCAGCTTCTCGGTGGCGCGTTCGGTGACCTCTTCCATGCTCTTTTGCAGGTCCGAGCCGCCCTGGGCGAAGCGCTCGACCAGGGGCCGTGCGGTTTCGTCGAGGATCTTCGACATTTCGGCCGAACGTGCGGCGAGCATGGTGTTGAGTTCGCGGGTGTTGGCGCCGATCGTCTTGGCGGCATCGTTGGTGCTTTGGCCGATATGCTGGCCAACCGCGGTGAAGGTCTCGGCGATCACATTGGCGCGCGAGACGAGTTGCGCCTCGGCATTCGACACCTGTTCGTTGAGCTTCTGGCCCATCGTCTCGGCTGTGAAGGCGAGGCGGTTGTCGACGCCTGAGACCTGCTCTTCGACACGGGCTGCCGCGGCCGCGGCACTCGACGCGAAACGCTCGTCCGCACCGGCAAGCGCCTGCTCGATTTCGCGGG
>NZ_RZPH01001299.1:0-1396 GCF_004022825.1 Mesorhizobium sp. M7A.F.Ca.CA.004.04.2.1 | reverse complement strand
CGGGGGTACAGCGCTGACGTGGCAGACGAAAAGCGTTCATACTTTCAGCCCCGCTGCGGCGTCGCGCTCGGCCAGACGGTAGAGCTGGTCGCGCCCGGGCAGATAGGGATCCGGCCATTTGACACCACGGTCGCCGAGCGTGACGGCGGCGTGCAGTGTCCAGTAGGGATCGGCGAGATGCGGCCGTGCCAGCGCCACCAGATCGGCGCGGCCGGCCATCAGGATCGAATTGACATGGTCCGGCTCGTAGATGTTGCCGACCGCCATCGTCGCCATGCCGACTTCGTTGCGGATGCGGTCGGAAAACGGCGTCTGGAACATGCGGCCATAGACAGGCTTGGCCAGTGCCGAGGTCTGGCCTGCCGAGACGTCGCAGATGTCGACGCCGGCCTCGTGCAGCAGCCGTGCGATCTCGACCGCGTCGGCCGGTGTGACGCCCTCGATGCCCACCCAGTCATTGGCCGAAATGCGCATCGAGATCGGCTTCTCCGCCCGCCAGGCAGCGCGCACCGCGCGGAAGATTTCGAGGGGATAGCGCATCCGATTGTCAAGCGAACCGCCATATTCATCCGTGCGCCGGTTGGTGACCGGCGTGATGAAGGACGACAAGAGATAGCCATGCGCAGCGTGGATCTCGAGCATGTCGAAGCCGCAACGATCGGCCATCTCGGCCGAAGCCACGAATTCGTCGCGCACGCGGTCCATGTCGGCGCGATCCATCGCCTTCGGCACCTGATTCTGCGGCGACCACGCCACGGCCGAGGCGGCGATCACCGGCCAGTTGCCGGAGACCAGCGGCACGTCGGTGCCTTCCCAGCCAAGCCGGGTCGAACCTTTGGCGCCGGAATGGCCGATCTGGGCGCAGATCTTGGCTTCGGTTTCGGTGTGGACGAAATCGACCAGCCGCTTCCACGCCACCTCATGTTCGGGCGCATAGAATCCCGGACAACCGGGCGTGATGCGACCTTCCGGGCTGACGCAGGTCATCTCGATATAGAGGAGCCCGGCGCCCCCTTTGGCCCGCTCGGCGTAGTGGGTGAAATGCCAGTCGGTCGGGCAGCCGTCGACGGCCTTGTACTGCGCCATCGGCGAAACGACGACGCGGTTCTGCAGCCTCATGTCGCGCAGCTTGAACGGCGCGAACATCGGCGCGCGGCGCAGGCTGTTGCCGCCGGCGCCCGCCTGGCGCTGGAACCATTCCTCCGCACCGCCCAGCCATTCGGCATCGCGCAGCCGCAAATTCTCATGGCTGATGCGCTGCGAGCGGGTCAAAAGCGAATAGTTGAACTGCACCGGATCGAGGCCGAGATAGCGCTCGACCTCCTCGAACCATTCCAGCGAATTGCGCGCCGCCGATTGCAGCTTCAGCACCTCGGTGCGGCGGGCATCCTCATAT
>NZ_RZPH01001298.1:0-1396 GCF_004022825.1 Mesorhizobium sp. M7A.F.Ca.CA.004.04.2.1 | reverse complement strand
CCGGCCGGCGGCCTCGCGGATCGTCAACCTGGTCTTTGCCGCGACGCTGGTGTTGACCACCGCGCTGGCCGTTTTCGGCTGAGAACTGCCGGCAGGAGACTTCCGGTTCAGGCTTTGGTTCTTGCGGCGTTGTCCAGCTCTTGCAGTCTTTTCACCGCTGTCGGCGGCAAGGCAGGCGGGTTTGGGCCGCGCGCGGCATCAATCAGGAACTGGTCGCAGGCAGCCTCGGTCTCGCCGATCAGCCGGGCCATGAATTCGTCCTTGCTCAGTCCCGGTGGGATCGGCGGCAGGAAGCGCGCCTTCACGGTGCCGGGGTAGCGCAGAAATTTTCGACGCGGCCAATAGAGACCGGCGACATGGGCAACCGGCACCACCGGAATGCCAAGTTGCGCATAGATTTCGACGATGCCGTATTTGTAGGCCGGCTCGTCGCCCGGCGCGCGTCTTGTCCCTTCGGGGTAGATGATGAGCTGGCGAGGATTGCGCGCCATCTCCGCCTTGGTCGCGGCGACCACGGCCTTCAGCGCTTTCGAACGGCTGCCGCGATGAACCGGAATCATGCGCATCTTCATGATGTACCAGCCGAAGAACGGGATCCAGGTGAGCTCGCGCTTCAGGATGTAGAGCGGGTCGTGAAGATAGGGAAAGAAGGCGATCGCATCCCAGAACGACTGGTGTTTGGGGGCCAGGATGAAGGAGCCTTCGGGCAGGTTTTCCCGGCCGGTGATCTCGCTCTTCGTTCCGGCGATCTTGTCGTAAAGCCACATCGAGGTGCGCGACCAAAATTTCGGCACGAACCAGGCGCGGTGCCGGGGCGACAGGAAATAGTATGGGGTCCAGAGGATCATCTGGACGATCAGGTTGACGTAAAAGACGAAATTGAACGTCAGCGATCTGATGTAGAGCATTTGGGGGGAGCCCGGTGAGGAGGTGAGCGTTGGTTACACCAAGCGCGGGAAAAAAGGAAATGGCCGCAGGGCGCTTTGGCTGGCAACGAAGAACGGTCGCCAATGGGGGTTGGCCTGGTTCCGCTACATCAGCCGCGCCAGCCGCTCCTTCAGGCGCGGGGCGGCAAAATCGAGGAATGCGCGCAGCTTGACCGGCAGCAGGCCGTGGCCCGCATGCACCAGGCTTACCGGCCATGGCTTTGGCTCAAACTCCTGCAGCAGGATGCGCAGCGTGCCGGACCGCAGCGCGGCTTCGATCTGGTAGGAAAGCACGCGTGTCAGCCCGACGCCGGCAATCGCCGCATCGATGGCCGCTTCGGCGGTGTTGACCTGAAGCCGCGAGCGGACCCGAACCGGGATTTCGGCCTTGCCCTTGGTGAAGCTCCAACTGGCGGCGGAGGCAAGTCCCTCGAAGGTGATGCAATCGTGTGTTTCCAGATCCTCCGGGG
>NZ_RZPH01001297.1:0-1397 GCF_004022825.1 Mesorhizobium sp. M7A.F.Ca.CA.004.04.2.1 | reverse complement strand
GCGCACAACCATGCGGTGAATGCCGTCATCTCGCTCGACAGGGAAGGCGCCCGCGAGCGTGCCAAGAAGGCGGACGCTGCCCAGGCGCGCGGCGCCGCACCCGGACCTCTGCATGGCGTGCCGTTCACGCTGAAAGACATGCACGAAACGTCAGGCATAAGGACCACGGTCGGCTTCCCGCCCTTTGCCGACTATGTCGCCAAGCAGGACAGCCCGGTCGTCATCAGACTGAAAGCGGCCGGCGGCGTGCTGATGGCCAAGACCAATGTCGCGGCCATGCTTTCGGACTGGCAATCGAACAACCCGCTGTTCGGCCGCACCAACAATCCATGGAATCTCCAGCGCACGGCGGGAGGCTCCAGCGGAGGCGCGGCAGCGGCAATTTGCTTGGGGATGACGCCGTTCGACGTGGGCACAGACATGCAGGATTCGATCCGGCTGCCGGCCGCCTTTTGCGGTGTTTATGGCTTGAAGCCGACGGAGCATCGTGTCTCGCTGGCCGGTGCCTTCCCCGATCCCGGCGGTGCCGCGCGCAGCGTGCGGCTGATGTCCTGCCTCGGGCCGTTGGCGCGCAGCGTGCAAGATTTGGCGCTGATTTATCAAATCATCGCCGGCCCGGATGGAAGCGACACCGATCTTGCTCCGGTGCCGGTCCAGGATATGCCGAAGCTCGACCCTAGGACATTGCGCATCGCCTTCGCGCCGTCCTTTCCCGGCTTTCCGGTGGCCGGCGACATCAGCGCCGCAGTCGAAAACCTCGCAAGGCAGCTGCAATCGGCCGGTGCCCTCGTTGAGGAGGCAAAACTGCCGAAACTCGATCTGCACCACGATCTGGAGCAGGGCGGCGCGCTGATCGGCATGATGCTGGAGGCCGCGCAGCCGGAGTCGCCGGAGGAGCCGACGCCGGTCTCGCGCTGGTTCGAGGCGCTCGCCCGCCGCGACAGGTCCATTCTCGCCTGGGACCGGTTTTTCGAAAACCATGACGCGCTGCTCTGCCCGGTCGCCATGACTTCCGCCTTCCCGCATTGCGAGCCGGGCACGCCGATCACGGTCGACGGCAAGGAGCAGAGCTACTGGATGCTGCCGGCCTATGGCGCCGTCTTCAACTACAGCGGCCATCCGGCGCTTTCCATCCCATGCGGACAGGGCAGCGAGGGCTTGCCGATCGGCTTGCAACTGGTCGGCAAACGCTGGTCGGAGTCACAGCTGCTCGGCATCGCCAGGGCAATCGAACCACTGACCGGCGGCTTTCGGCGTCCGCCCGCCTATTGAGCGAAACGCGACAATCCATAAGGGGCAAGTAAGGGGTCGCGCTCGCCGTCGAGGATTTCCCGAGCGGCGAACAGGCCGATGGCCGGCGCCAACGTGATGCCGGAATGCATGACGGCGACATAGAC
>NZ_RZPH01001296.1:0-1399 GCF_004022825.1 Mesorhizobium sp. M7A.F.Ca.CA.004.04.2.1 | reverse complement strand
GGTCATCCCGATGCATTTTTCCGGGCAGAACGGCAGGCTGTTCCATCTGGTCAGCGGGCCGATGAACATGGCCGAGCGCGACGGCCGGGTGGCGAAATTCGTCGGCAAGGCCTCGCTGACGCTGCGCACGTCGCTGCTCATCCACGAATTCGCGCGGCTGTCCGGCAAGGCGATAGACGTGCGCGTCGGCGATGTGCTGAGCTGGAGCGAGTTGGAGCCGTTGCGCGACCGCAAGGCATTGCTCGACCGGCTGTATCGCGGCGTGTTCGATCTGGCGCCAATCGTGGCGCGCCGCCGGATTCCGTTCCTGCCAGCGCGGACCAAGATGGCAGCCTGAAAACAGGAAACCTGCCGCGGAAGGTTAGTCCGCGCCTTCTTCGGGATCCATCGCCGCGGCCTCGGTGGCCAGAACCTCGATCTCCTGGTTCTGCCCGGCCACGACCGTAAAATCCTTCTGATAGATGCGGTCGCGGTTCTTGGCGATGATGGTGTAGTCGCCCTCGGCCAGCACCATCGAGGCGAAGGCGCCGACGGTTTCCTTGATCGGATCGCCCGATTCGTTGAGCAGCGACCAGGATGTGTCGGCGATCGCCTCGCCACCGGTTTCGCGCACCAGCTTCATGGTGATCTCGGCGGCGTGGTGCTCGACGGTGGCTTCGGTCAGCTTGCCGGCCTCGACACGGATGTCGGAGCGGATGACCGCGTTGACTGCGCCATAGGTCGAGACGACGTGATAGATGCCGGCGTTGAGCCGCACGACGCTGTTGGGCTCGACATCGGGAATGATCAGCGCGCGGTCGCCATTGGCCTCGGCGGTGCCTTCGTAGATCGAAAATCGCAGCTTCTTTGGTGGAATGCGCACGCCGCCGGACAGCACTGCGTCGAGCTTGAGGCCGCCGGCGTCGAGCACGAGACTTTCGCGCTTGGCGTCCTTGCCGACAGTGATGCGCTTGGTGGCGCCGGCCCGGCCGTAGGAGGCGTGAACCAGATAGCTGCCGGGTTCGAGCTGGAAGACGGCGGTGCCGCCATGGGAGGAGGCAACCATCGGCAATTTGCCGTTGACGGCTTCGGGCTTGAAAACCCGCCAGACGATGCCGCGCGTGATGTCGGAACCCTTGTCGGTTAGTTGGGCGGACAATGTGATGGCGCCGCCGCCGCTCAGCGCCAGTGACGTCTCGCCTTTCGGCGTCGCGTAGCTCGAAATTCCCGGAAGCTTCAGGTCGGTGACACCGTCGACGTTCTGCGCCACGGCAAGCGAAACCGGCGCCATGAATATCAGCGCGCCGAGCCAGACCAGGAAAAGACGGACAGTCCCCTCAAACATGCCTTGCGTTGAAGCCCATGGCGGTGGCAATTTCAAGGCTTAAGAGTTGAAACGACTCTTCCCTCCGGCGTATCC
>NZ_RZPH01001295.1:0-1400 GCF_004022825.1 Mesorhizobium sp. M7A.F.Ca.CA.004.04.2.1 | reverse complement strand
GCTGGAAGGAGTATGAGATGGAGGTCGTCCGCGACAGGGCGGACAATTGCATCATCGTCTGCTCGATCGAGAACATCGACCCGATGGGCGTGCACACGGGCGACTCGATCACCGTCGCTCCGGCGCTGACGCTGACCGACAAAGAATACCAGATGATGCGCAACGCCTCGATCGCCGTGCTGCGCGAGATCGGCGTCGAGACCGGCGGCTCCAACGTGCAGTTCGCCGTCAACCCGGCCGACGGCCGCCTGGTCGTGATCGAGATGAACCCGCGCGTCTCGCGCTCGTCGGCTCTGGCCTCGAAAGCGACCGGTTTCCCGATCGCCAAGATCGCGGCAAAGCTCGCCGTTGGCTACACCCTGGACGAGTTGGAGAACGACATCACCGGTGGCGCCACGCCGGCCTCCTTCGAGCCGTCGATCGATTACGTCGTGACGAAAATCCCGCGTTTCGCCTTCGAGAAATTCCCCGGCGCCGAGCCGGTGCTGACCACCGCCATGAAGTCGGTCGGCGAAGTCATGGCCATCGGCCGCACTTTTCAGGAATCGCTGCAGAAAGCGCTGCGTGGACTGGAAACCGGCCTGACCGGCCTCGACGAAATCGAGATCCCCGGCCTCGGCTACGGTGCGGCGACGGCCAACCATGCCGACGACCGCAACGCCATCCGCGCCGCGCTCGGCACGCCGACGCCCGACCGGCTGCGCATGGTGGCGCAGGCGATCCGCATGGGCACGTCGCTGGAAGACGTGCACGCCATGTGCAAGATCGACCCGTGGTTCCTTGAGCAGATCGCCGGGATCGTCGCCATGGAAGCCCGCATCCGCGAGCACGGCATCCCCGAGGATGCCGTCAATCTGCGCATGCTGAAGGCCATGGGTTTTTCCGACGCCCGCCTCGCGTCATTGACGAAAACAGACGTCGAAGTGATTGCGAAGATTCGCGAAAAGCTCGACGTTCATCCGGTTTATAAGCGCATCGACACTTGCGCGGCCGAGTTCGCCTCGCCGACCGCCTACATGTATTCGACCTATGAAGTGCCGTTTGCCGGTGCGCTGGCCGACGAGGCGCAGGTCTCGTCGCGCAAGAAGGTCGTCATCCTGGGCGGCGGGCCGAACCGCATCGGCCAGGGCATCGAGTTCGACTATTGCTGCTGCCACGCCGCCTTTGCGCTGCGCGATGCCGGCTACGAAGCGATCATGATCAACTGCAACCCGGAGACGGTCTCGACCGACTACGACACGTCGGACCGGCTCTATTTCGAGCCGCTGACGGCGGAAGACGTGCTGGAGATCCTGCGCGCCGAGCAGGCCTCGGGCGAACTGGTTGGCGTCATCGTCCAGTTCGGCGGCCAGACGCCGCTGAAGCTGGCGGACGCGCTGGAAAAGGCCGGCATTCCGATC
>NZ_RZPH01001294.1:0-1405 GCF_004022825.1 Mesorhizobium sp. M7A.F.Ca.CA.004.04.2.1 | reverse complement strand
AACTGGCGGAAGCCAAGACCAAGGCCAACGCGATCGGCCAGCAGGCCAACGACGCGGCTAAGGCCGAGGCCGACACCGCTCGCAAGAAGGTCGAGGCCGCGCTCGACGCCAAGCTTGGCGAAGCCGAGGCCCGCATCTCTTCCATCAAGGCCAATGCCATGAAGGAAGTCGGCAGCATCGCCGAGGACACCGCTTCGGCGATTGTCGAAGCCCTGGTTGGCGGCAAGGCCAGCAAGGCAGAGATCGCGGCCGCGGTCAAATCCGTGGCCCGGTGAGGAGCGCATCATGGACGCCACATCTCTCGCGACGCTCTGGGCCACGGTTGCCCTGGTCATCTTCCTGGGCATTGCCGTCTACATCAAGGTGCCTCGCCTGATCGCCAAGGCGCTCGACGCCCGCGCCGAAAGGATCAGCAACGAACTCGACGAAGCGCGCCGGCTGCGCGAGGAAGCCCAGCAACTGCTTGGCCAGTATCAGCGCAAGCGCAAGGAAGCCGAGCAGGAGGCCGCCGACATCGTCGCCGCCGCCAAGCGCGAAGCCGACTTGCTTGCCGCCGAAGCGCACAAGAAGACCGAGGACTATGTTGTCAGGCGCACCGCGCTTGCCGAGCAGAAGATCGGCCAGGCCGAGCGTGACGCCATCAGCGAAGTCCGCGCCAGCGCCGTCGACATCGCCGTAGAGGCAGCGCGCGCGCTGCTTGCCGGCAAGATCGACGCCAAGGCCGGTGCCGATCTGTTCAAGGCATCGCTTGCGGACGTGAAGTCGAAGCTGAACTAGAGGGTCCCGCTAGCCAATCATCGAAAGCCGCCCGGGCAACCTGGCGGCTTTTTGTTGTGGGCGGGGATAATCTCCCCCTCGAGGGGGGAGATCAGCTATCCATTCCGACGAAGCTCTCTTCCTCGACCACTTCAGCGCCACCCAGCCTGAACGGCGAAAACGATACGCGATGCAGCCGCGCCACCGGGCCATGCGCCTCGATTGCCGTGCGATGGCGAAGCGTGGCGTAGCCCATATGGACTTCGAAGCCGTAACGGTCGTGATGGTTGCCGCAGCCGCACATCATGCGATCACGCATCACCTTGGCGACGATCGAGGCGGCGGCGATCGACTGCGAACGCTGGTCGCCCTTGATCAGCGCGCGCCCTTCACAAGGCAGGCCAGGCGGCACGTCGCGTCCATCGGCAAGGGCGAGCTTCGGTCTGACCGACAGCCCTACCAGGGCGCGGCGCATGGCTTCCAGGCTTGCCTTGAGGATGTTGCTGCCGTCGATACCCTCGGCACTGATGGAGGCCATTGAGACCGCCTGCGCAGAGCCGAGAATTCGCAGGAACAAGGCTTCACGCTGCAGATGGCTGAGGCGCTTGGAATCGTCGAGGCCGTCGGGAATGTTGGCGGGATCGAGCAC
>NZ_RZPH01001293.1:0-1409 GCF_004022825.1 Mesorhizobium sp. M7A.F.Ca.CA.004.04.2.1 | reverse complement strand
ACCGGGGCCACCGGCGCGTCGGGCTGATCCTTCCAGATGATGTCAATCGGGTTCTTGTCGAGCGGCACCAGCACGGCGCCTGATTTGTCGGCCGAGGCCTGCAGCGCCTTGACCTCGCTGATCGTGTGCAGCCATGGATCGAAGCCGAGCCGTGCGCCCTTGCCAAGATTGTCTTTCAGCCAGACAGCCGGCGGATTGTCGACCAGGCTTTCGATCGAAAAGACGTCCAGGTCGACCTCGCTGCGCACCTGCAGCGTGTAGCGCCCATCGACAAAGACGAAGGCGCGGTCGCGCAGGACGATGGCGACGCCGGCCGAGCCGCTGAATCCGGTCAGCCATTTCAGCCGCGCCGAGCGGTCGGCGACATACTCGCCCTGATGCTCGTCGGCACGCGGCACGATGAAGCCGTCCAGCCCGTTGGCTTCAAGCCATTGGCGCAGGAGCGCCACGCGCGGTTTGCCGACGGCCGGGTCGCCGGCGGAATCGAAGGTCTGGAACATTGTGGGCCTCCTGCGGTCAGCGCAACCGTAGCGTACGGTCACGGAAATCGGAATCGATTTCCGGCTGCGCGCAACCTGCTACAGCATCGCTTGACTGACAACCGGCGGAACTTGGTCCAAGCTCGGTCGGTCCCGGGCTCAATGCTTGAGGTGGATCGTCACCCAGCCCTCGCGGTGCAAGGTTCTGACGTGGCGAAAATTCTGGCCGACATAGGCCGAGATGACGGCGTCGCGCTGGCGGTCGAGGATGCCTGACAGCACGATCGAGCCGCCGAGCGCGATGTGGCCAGCCATTTGCGGCGCCAGCCGCATCAGCGGCCGTGCCAATATGTTGGCGACGATGAGATCGAAGGGCGCGCGCTTGCCGAAGACCGGGTGGTGAAAGCCCGGCGCGGTCACCGTTTCCACCAGTGCCTTGACGTGATTGAGCCGCGCATTGGCGGCAGCCACCCGCACCGCCACCGGATCGATGTCGGTGGCCAGCACAGGAATATGCGCCAGCTTGGCGACTGCAATCGCCAGCACCGCGCTGCCGGTGCCGAGGTCGAGCGCATTGCGCGGATGCTCGCGCCGAACCACTCTTTCAAGCATTTCCAGGCAGCCGGCGGTGGTGCCGTGGTGGCCGGTGCCGAAGGCAAGGCCAGCCTCGATCTCGATGGCGATCTCGCCGCTGTGGCGCTTGCGGCGGTCATGCGCGCCGTGGACGAAGAAACGTCCGGCACGCACCGGCTTCAGCTCTTCCAGCGAATGCGCCACCCAGTCGATGTCGGGCAGGGCCTCGCGCTCGATCGGCTTCGACAGGGAAAGGCCGGCAAGGATGTCGTTCAAGCGGGTCTCGACCGCATCGACGTCGCCATCGGCATAGAGCGACACTTCGTGGATGTCCTTGTCCTCGTCGACCTCCAGGAC
>NZ_RZPH01001292.1:0-1410 GCF_004022825.1 Mesorhizobium sp. M7A.F.Ca.CA.004.04.2.1 | reverse complement strand
GCTGCTGCTCGGCTTCGTGCTGGGACCGATGCTGGAGGAGAACCTGCGGCGGGCAATGGTGCTTTCCCGTGGCGACCCGACCGTGTTCCTCACCCGGCCCGGCAGCCTCATGCTGATCGTTCTGGCCGCGATACTGTTGGTCCTGGTGCTGTTGCCCAGCATACGCTCGAAGCGCGAGGAAGCGTTTCAGGAGTGACTTCGGGTAGGAGGGAAAAACCGGCGCGTCAGGCATCTCAGCCAGCGATTGAGTCCTTCCAAAAATGGTGTCGCGCAGGTCTTGACAGAGTTGCATGGGAGCTATCCGAATTGCGGACGGTCGACCGACGCGATTGGCAAGTGACGCCGTGGCCAAGGATGAGCGCTGGTGGCATCGTCCGAGACGATGCATCACTTCCCAATCGCGACTGGGGCTAACGCCGTCGTATCATTATCAGAACTGCGTCGCCTCCTGGGCGACTAGTTGGCCCGTTGTCATCGGAACGTTCCCGATCGACGGACTAAGCCACGCAATTGGGAGGATTTATGCCGTATTCGGATTTCAAGGGGAAGGTTGCGATCATAACGGGGGCCGGTGCAGGTATCGGCCTTGCCATTGCTGAAGCGCTTGTCAAGGAAGGGGTGCGTGTTGCTGGCATGGATATCAATCTGGATGGTGTGAGCCGGGTTGAGCAGCGCGTTGGGAAAGACAAGTTCCTTGCCTTGCAGGTCGACATCACTGATCCGGCGAATTGCAAACGGGGCGTGGATGCTGCTGCAGAGCATTTCGGTGGATTGCATGTCCTCATCAACAATGCCGCGCTCGGCATGAACGCCGTGCACCCACGTTACGAGACTCTCCCCTTGCAGATCGAAGACGTCAGCGAAGAACTGTGGAAAAAATTCATGCTGACCAATGTCTGCGGCACGTTCAACATGTCGCGCCAGGTCGTTCCGCGCCTGCGTCCGCAGAAATGGGGCCGCATCATTAACGTCAGCACGAGCTACTTGACCATGATGCGGCCGGGCTTTTCCCCCTACGGACCGTCAAAGGCGGCTCTCGAAGCATGGTCGATGATGCTGTCGCGCGAACTCGATGAATCAGGCATCACCGTCAACGTCGTGTTGCCGGGCGGGCCGGTAGACACGGCCATGGTTCCCGATAGGGATGGCCTTGATCGCGAGACGCTTATCCGCCCCGAGATGATGGCTCCGATGATTCTGGCGCTCTTGACCAGCGAGGGCGACAAAATAACCGGCAAACGCTTCCTCGCGGTCGATTGGGACAATACGACCAGCGACCCGCAGCTTCAGACCCACCGGACCGCGGCCTGGCCGGAGCTAGCCACTCCGCTCGCAGCGTTGGCG
The DNA here is from genome assembly GCF_004022825.1 of Mesorhizobium sp. M7A.F.Ca.CA.004.04.2.1. NCBI lineage: Bacteria > Pseudomonadati > Pseudomonadota > Alphaproteobacteria > Hyphomicrobiales > Phyllobacteriaceae > Mesorhizobium > Mesorhizobium sp. M7A.F.Ca.CA.004.04.2.1. Next base: position 66 of record NZ_RZPH01001292.1, on the reverse strand, counting down.
CCGAAGAAGGGGTGAATGTCCTCCATGGACTAACCTCCCATGTACAGCGTGGCGGGAGGGGGAACA
>NZ_RZPH01001291.1:0-1411 GCF_004022825.1 Mesorhizobium sp. M7A.F.Ca.CA.004.04.2.1 | reverse complement strand
GGCTGAGCCAGAGCGCAGGAGAACTCAGATGAAACTCAACGATCTGCGTGACAAGGACGGCGCGACGCACTCCAAGAAGCGTCTCGGCCGTGGTATCGGCTCCGGCTCCGGCAAGACCGGCGGTCGCGGCGTCAAGGGCCAGAAGGCGCGCTCCGGCGTCGCCATCAACGGCTTCGAGGGTGGCCAGATGCCGCTCTACCGGCGCCTGCCGAAGCGTGGCTTCAATAACATCTTCGCCAAGAGCTTCACCGTCGTGTCGCTGGCCCGCATCCAGGTGGCCATCGACGCCAAAAAGCTCGACGCCAAGGCGACCGTGACGGCTGAATCGCTGGTTGCCGCCGGCGTCATCCGCCGCGTCAAGGACGGCGTGCGCATCCTCTCGGACGGCGAGATCAAGGCGAAGCTCGCCTTTGACGTCGCCGGCGCCTCCAAGGCCGCGATCGAGAAGATCGAAAAGGCCGGCGGTTCGGTCAAGCTGCCGCAGGAAAAGGCAGCTGCCGAGTAACGGCAATTTGAAGCGCGATCGGCAGGAGTGGGATCCGTTTTTGCTCACGATTGCGCTTTGATCTGCTCGACGAGGCGGCCGCGTCAACGCGGCCGCTTGCATGTTTAGAGCCCGGAGCTTATCTCGTGAGCTTCGGTGAAACGCGCCGCCTGACCTCAGGGCCATCAAGCGTTACCAAGCGGAGAATCAGGCATGGCTTCGGCTGCTGAACAATTAGCCTCGAATCTGAATTTCTCGGCCTTCGCCAAGGCGGAGGATTTGAAGAAGCGCATCTGGTTCACGATCGGCGCGCTGCTCGTCTATCGCCTCGGCACCTACATCCCGCTTCCCGGCATCAATCCCGACGCCTTCGCCCAGGCCTTCTCCTCGCAGAGCAAGGGCGTGCTTGGCATGTTCAACATGTTCGCCGGCGGCGCCGTGGAGCGCATGGCGATCTTCGCGCTCGGCATCATGCCTTACATCTCCGCCTCCATCATCATGCAGCTGATGACCTCGGTCATCCCGTCGCTGGAAGCGCTGAAGAAGGAAGGCGAGCAGGGCCGCAAGGTCATCAACCAGTACACGCGCTACGGTACCGTGCTGCTTGGGCTGGTTCAGGCCTATGGCATTTCGGTCGGTCTGGAAGGCGGCAACGGCATCGTCAGCGATCCCGGCATGTTCTTCCGCGTCTCGACCGTCCTCACGCTGCTCGGCGGCACCATGTTCCTGATGTGGCTCGGCGAGCAGATCACCGCCCGCGGCATCGGCAACGGCATTTCGCTGATCATCTTCTCCGGCATCGTCGCCGGCCTGCCGCACGCCATCTCCGGCACGCTGGAGCTTGGCCGCACCGGCGCGCTGTCGACCGGCCTGATCCTGGCGATCATCGTGCTCGCCGTCGTCGTCATTGCGCTCATCGTGTTCTTC
>NZ_RZPH01000128.1:0-9275 GCF_004022825.1 Mesorhizobium sp. M7A.F.Ca.CA.004.04.2.1 | reverse complement strand
TGTATAGGCTGATGTGGCGGCCCGCTGGGCCAGCACACCCGCAACTTTTCGTCTGAATTCGATGGTGCCGCGCTTGTCGTCGATGGGACGGCAGGCGCCCGCACAGACCTTGGCGAGCCGCTCCAGCGTCGCTTCGTCCAGCTTGGAGCCGATGAGCACCTCCGCCGCCTCTTCGACCAGAAGCACCGTCGCCGCCACGGCGCCCAGCGCCACGCGGGCCGATTTGACCACACCGTGCTCGTCGAGCGTCAGGTTCACGCCGGCACTGACCACCGCGATGTCCATCTCGGTGCGTGGAATGAAACGCAGATAGGCATCGCCAGAGCGCGGCTCGCGCTTGTCGAGTAGGATCGCCTCGATGATCTCGCCTTTGGCCAGCGACGTCTTGCCCGGCGCGGTCGGCACGCTCTGCACGGGAATCGTGCGCCGGCCCGCCGGCCCGACGACCACTGCCTTGGCGCCGGCGGCAACCAGCGCCGGCACGCTGTCGGCGGCCGGCGAGGCGTTGCAGAGATTGCCCACGATGGTGCAGCGTCCCTGCACCTGCTTCGAGCCGATCAGCTTGGCCGCCTCGACGACACCAGGCCATGCCTTCTTGAGGGCGGTGTTCTCTCCCAGGACGGCGCAGGGAACCGCGGCGCCGATGCTGAAGCCTTCAGCAGTTTCCCGGATCTCGCTCAAGCCATCGATCGCCTTGATGTCGACGATCAGCTCTGGTTCGGCAAAGCCGCCCTTCATCCTGACCAGGAGGTCGCTGCCTCCCGCGAGGATGGCGGCCGTACCAGCCGACCCGGCCAAGTGGCCAACGGCATCTTCTATTGAAAGCGGACGTATGTAGCGCATCGTCTCCCCTTGGTCATCGCGATTTCAGCGACCGTTATAAACAGTCTCCTCATAATGGCTATCCGGTTCCTCAACTGCGGCGATTAGGCCAGGCGCCGCAATATCCAGTCCAACAGACGGAAAGTGGCGCGCTGAATGGCAGCAACCGGCTTTGGGATGATTTTCGTGAAACTTCGGCTATGGATCAAGTGCGCTCATTCGCCCTTGTCCGCCTTTGGACCGGAACGGCCTCAGCCCGTGACGCGCTTTCCCGGAAAACTGTTCACATTTTTCCTGGAATTGCCCTAGAGATCGGCCTCGGCGAAGATGCGCGAGGCCCAGTCGAGGAAGACGCGCAGGCGTGGCGAGAGCTGACGGTTCTGCGGGTAGAGCGCCGACAGCGGTGTCGGCGATGGCGGATAGTCGGCCAGCACCTCGACGAGCGTCCCATCCGCCAGATCCTTCTCGAAGCGATAGCGCGGTGCCTGGATGAGGCCGAGGCCAAGCCGCGCCAGATCGGCGGCGGTGTCGGAATTGTTGGCGGCGACGCGGCATGGCAGCCGCACCTCACGGATACTGCCGGCGACGGTGAATTCGAACGGAAGGGTCTCGCCGGTGCGCGACGAAACAAAGCCCACCGCCTGGTGACCGTCGAGCGCATCGGGGGAGACGGGCGTGCCGTGGCGCTCGAGATAGGCAGGGCTGGCGCAGGTGATCTCGCGGATGACAGCCAGCCGCCGCATGATCATGCCGCTGTCGGGCGGCTCGCCGACGCGGATGACGCAGTCGACGCCTTCGCGCACGAGATCGACCAGCCGGTCGCTTTGGCCGATCTGCAGGTCGATCCTGACATAGCGGGCGAGGAACTCCGGCAGGCGCGGCAACAGGAATGTGCGGGTGAGCAGCGTGCTGGCGTCGATGCGCAGCAGGCCGAAAGGCTCGGCATTGCGAAAGGCGGCCTCGGCATCCTCGATCTCGGCCAGGATCGACAGGCAGCGCCGATAGTAGGCTTCGCCGTCCTGCGTGGCGTTCACCTGCCGCGTCGTTCGTTCCAGAAGCCGCGCGCCGAGATGCTCTTCCAGCCGCCGGATCGCTTCCGTCGCGGTTGAACGCGGCAGGCCGAGATCGGCCGCGGCAGCGGTAAAGCTGCGCCGCTCCAGAACGCGAACGAAGAGCCGCATCGTGTCCAGTCGATCCATGGCCCTTGTTCGCAATTTCCGAATAGTGATGTCAATAGATGGCTGATTATACGGAAAGCGGGTCGGCCTATATCCGTGTCACCAACACGGAGAGACTTCCATGACATCCAATCAAACAAGTACGGGTGGCCAAACCAGAACCGCGATCGTGACCGGCGCCTCCAAAGGCATCGGCGCCGCCATCGCACAGCGGCTCGCCCGCGATGGCGTCGCCGTCGTCCTCAATTATGCACGGGGCCGCGCCGAGGCCGAAGAGCTTGTGCGCAGCATCGAAGCCGGCGGCGGCAAGGCAATCGCCGTTCAGGCCGATATCGCCGATCCGAATGGGATCGCAGCGCTGTTCGACGCCGGCGAGAAGGCGTTCGGCGGCATCGACATCCTCGTCAACAATGCCGGCGTCATGAAGATTTCGCCGATGGCGCAGACCGACGACGCTTCGTTCGACACGCAGATCGCGATCAATCTCGGCGGCGTGTTCCGCGGCATGCGGGAAGGCGCGCGCCGGCTTCGCGACGGCGGCCGCATCGTCAATTTTTCCAGCAGCGTCGTCGGCCTCTACCAGCCGGGCTACGGCGTCTACGCCGCCACCAAGGCGGGTGTCGAGGCGATGACCCACATCCTGGCCAAGGAGCTTGGCGCGCGCCGCATCACAGTTAACGCAGTAGCGCCCGGGCCGATCGAAACCGCGCTGTTCACGGACGGCAAGAGCGAGGCGCAGATCGAGGCCATCGGCAAGATGATCCCGCTCGGCCGGCTTGGCCAGCCCGACGACATTGCCGGGCTGGTCTCGTTCCTGGCCGGGCCGGACAGCTTCTGGGTCAACGGACAAATCATCCGCGCCAATGGCGGCGTCGTCTGAGCCGTCGCCGACCGCTCCACGCCGAACCTCAAATTCCACAGAAAGGAAAAGATCATGCCATTCGCCAACATCAAGTTACCGCAAGCGGCGCTCTCCAGGGCGCAGAAGGAAGACCTCATCCATCGAACGACAGCCATGTTCGTCGACTTTTTCGGCGAGGGTGTGCGCCCCTTCACGATGGTGCTGGTGGAGGAGGTCGCCGACGGCGGCTATGGCCGGGCCGACGAAGTGTTCGTCGTGCCGGAAGTTTTTCGCGCAAAGGAGTAGTGCCGGGCCGTTCCCGGGCGAGCCACGGGTCTCGCCCGTCCTTCGGGTCCCACAAGTGGGGAGATCGGCAGCATCACCCCCTTCCGCTTCTCCACCTCGGCCTTCCTCAGCAGGAACCGCTGAATCTTGCCGCTGGGTGTCTTCGGCAACTCGCTCGTTGACCGCCGGATGTTCGATCAGCGCGCTTTCGACGTCGATGCGGTAGCCCGGCAGAGGTGATGGCGTCGTCGGCGCGGCCGATCAGGAGATCGACCGTCCGGTTGCGCGAATGGCCCGAGAAGGGCTGGCCTCACCCGTGCGGCCCTGTATCATGGCCTTGTGAATGCTTGGGAGGAGGCTTGTGCATGCGGCTGAATCGGAATCTCTGTCATTGGAGGGTTTGGGTCTTCATCGCCGCAATGGTGCTTTGGCCGCACGCGGCGCCGGCCGATACCCTCACGCCCGAGCGCATCACTGCTGCCCTGTCGAAGCTCGAAGCGCTTGCCGAAGCCGCCGTAGCGGACGGTGCTGTACCCGGTCTCGCCATCGGCGTCGTGCGCGATGACGAGGTGATCTTCCTCAAGGGTTTTGGGCATCGCGAGGCCGGCAAGCCAGAGACCGTCGACGCCGACACGGTGTTCCAGATCGCCTCCCTTTCCAAACCGGTTTCCGCCACCGTCGTAGCGGCGTTGGTTAGCGACAGGATCGTGTCCTGGGATTCGAAGATCGCCGATCTCGATCCGGCCTTCCGGTTGGCCGATCCTTATCCGGCGAGCCAACTCACCGTTCGTGACCTGTTTTCGCATCGCAGCGGGCTTCCAGGCACCGCCGGAGACGACCTCGAAGGTATTGGCTACGACCGCGTCGAGATCGTGCATCGCCTGCGGTTCGTGCCACCATCGTCGAGCTTTCGCGCCGGGTATGCCTACAGCAATTTCGGATTGACAGAGGGTGCCATGGCAGCCGCGACACCGACAGGAAAGCCCTGGGAGGAGGTCGCCGAGGAGAAGCTCTACCGTCCGCTTGGCATGGCCTCGACCAGTTCCCGTCATTCGGACTTCGTCAAGCAAAGCAACCGTGCTGCGCTTCACGTCAAGGTCGATGGCGCCTGGGCCGCGAAGATAGAGCGCGATCCGGATGCGCAGGCGCCCGCCGGCGGCGTCAGCTCCACGGCACGTGACCTCTCGCAATGGCTGCGCCTCATCCTCGGCAACGGCGTTTATGCCGGCAAGACACTGATTGCCGCCGATGCGCTAAGCCAGACGCATGTTCCGCTGATAGCGCGCGGCAACAACCCCGTCTCCGGCGGCGCATCGTTCTACGGCCTCGGCTGGAACGTCGAATTCGGCCGACACGGCCTGAGCTGGGGCCACGCCGGCGCCTTCAGTGTCGGGGCGCGTACCCTGGTGACAGTCTTCCCAAAGGAGAAGCTGGGCATCGTCATCGTCGCCAACGCCTTTCCGACTGGCCTGCCGGAGGGATTGTCCGACAGCTTCGCCGATCTCGTCTTCGACGGTAACGTCGAGAAGGACTGGGTCAAGGCGTGGAATGATATCTATGCGGGCCTGTTCGGTCCGGCGGTCGCGGCGGCCAAGGCCGCCTATGCCGCGCCGCCGTCTCCGCCACGGCCAGCCGGGCCGGACAGCGTCTATGCCGGCCGGTACGCCAACGACTTCATCGGCGATGCGATTGTGTCGGAAGCGGGAGACCACCTTGTGCTCAGGGTAGGCCCGGCCGCCGGCCGGTCCTACTCATTGAGGCATTTCGACGGTGACCTTTTCCTGACCTTCCCCGACGCGGAGACGCCGGACAGCCCCTCGGGCGTAAGTTTTGTGGTCGGCGCTGACGGCAAGGCGTCGGCCATGACCGTAGGTTTTCTCGACGACAATCATCTCGGCACGCTGCAACGTGTGGGGGACTGACTTCCAAATCGAACGGTGCGGCCGGGAGTTCAGGATGCCGGGCCGTACCGGAGCAGTTTGAAGCAATCGCCGTTGCCCGATTTCGTCTGCGCCAGCAAGGGCTTCGACCTGTCTATCCATTCCTGATGTGACTTCGCATCGGCCTCGATCGCATCGACCGGTGCAAGACTGACAAAGCTGCGTCCGTGGCTGAGAAGCCAGCACGCACGGCCGAGAAATCGCCTGCTGCGCTGGCGCAAGAGGTCGGCATCGTAGAAGATGTCGAGCACCTCGTGCTTGATCTTGCGCTGCGTTTCAGGATTGGCGATCGCAACCTCAATCGGCTCGCCGCCGATCGCATCCTGCAGGTCCTTGTAGTCGAGGGTGAGTTGGGTGATGGCATATTTGATCTCGCTCTCGTCGCGCACGATGTCGAACCATAGCGTCGGATCGAGCTCGTTGACGACGAACGACGACTCGAAATCGCGCGACAGGTTGAGGATGTCGAAGTCCCGGATGTCGACGTCGCGCTCAACCAGCAGGATTTCGCGGACCTGCTTGCCAAGCTCCGCTCCCTGCGCGCCGATGGCGGCGTTGGTTCCACCAAGTTCGGGACTAATATAGGCCCCGCCGTCATCCAGCAGCGCGTCGAATTCGCCAAGTGACTCGACGAGGGGAGCGCCGCGAGCGATGCGCGCCGCCAGCTTGGCCAGAACCTGCTGAAGATCCGCTTCGCGTCTGCGCTGGTCTTGGTAATTCTGCTGGAAAAAGAAGATGAACAGGGACACGCCGATGCCGATCAGGATCACGCCCAACTGCGAGAAGATGTTGCGGTGGTATTCCAGCAGCTTTTCGCGATGGCGCACGTCGTCGCGCACACTGTGGGCGACGCGCAAATTGACGATCAGCGACAGGATGAGCAGCCCAGTACCGACGAGGATGAGGCCGCCGATGAGCAGGTAACCATGGCCTGTGCTGAAATCCATTCCTTTTCCCTGAAGCCCAGACTGCGCAGAATAGTGCCATTTTGGCTAAATACCTACGGATTTGCAGGCGGTGGATTTGATGGCGGCGGCCACCCCGGAAGGTTGACCCGCCTGGCCATCCGGCCGATAGCTCCGCCAGAAACTGTCCTGAGAACCCTGATGACTTCAGACACCAACCTCCACGATGCACCCGCCGTCGGCCCTGACACCGACTGGCAGGCGGACGTCCGCGCCGGCGTGCGCCACGTGCGCGATCTGGCGTCCCTCCCGCTGTCCCCAGCCGAGCGCGCGGCCGCCCAAGCCGCGGCGGTGAAGCACAAGGTGCGCGCGCCCAAAGCCTATCTCGACCTGATCGACTGGAGCGACCCGGCCGATCCGATCCGGGCGCAGGTCATCCCGTCTCCGCAGGAACTTGAGGAAGCGGAGGGCGAGCTCGACGATCCGATCGCCGATCATGACTTCAGCCCGGTGCCGCGATTGACGCACCGTCATGCCGACCGGGTGCTGCTGTTCCCGACCTATCAATGCGCGGTCTATTGCCGGTTCTGCTTCCGCAAGGAATCGCTGACCTCGATCGGTCGTGGCTATACGCACGAGGCGCTGGAGCCGGCGCTGGCCTATATCGCCGAGCATCCCGAAATCCGTGAGGTGATCCTGACCGGCGGCGATCCGCTGTCGCTGCCCGACAAGGCACTGGCCGAAATCTCCGCGCGCATCGAAGCGATCCCCCATGTGCGGCTGCTGCGCATCCATACGCGCGTGCCGGTGGTGCTGCCGTCGCGCATTACATCAGGGCTCGTCGCGACGCTGCAGGGCCGGCTGATGGTCACCGTCGTCACCCATTTCAATCACGCGCGTGAAATCACCGGCGCTACCGAGGTGGCCTGCCGCACGCTTCGGCGAGCCGGGTTCGTGCTGCTCAACCAGAGCGTTCTGCTCAAAGGCGTCAACGACAGCATCGAGGCGCTGGAGGAGCTCTGCCGCGAGCTGATGTACCGCCTCGGCGTCAAACCCTATTACCTGCACCATGGCGACCTCGCGCGCGGCATGGCGCACCGGCGCACGACGATCGCGCAGGGACAGGCGCTGACCGAAGCGCTGCGGGCGCGGCTGTCGGGCATCTGCAACCCCGTCTATGTGCTCGACCTGCCGGAAGGCGGCGGCAAGGTGCCGATCGGGCCCTGTCATGTCGAGGGCAGGCAGGGGGAGAGCTGGCGGCTGCGCGGGCTCGATGGCGAAGTGCGGGAATATAGGGAGATCGTTGGCGCGCAAGAGGAACAGTCTTCGAAGATTCCAGGCTCGTGACGCCAGGATCCACCCGGATAATCCTACAGCGTCACAGCGACCGTTCGTAATGGCCAGCGTCTGCGCCGCCCCTCACCTGCCTGCCGGCATCCTCTCCCCGTATAGTGACGGGGAGAGGGGTGCTGTCATCGGCGATTTCGCCAATCTCCAGCGTTGCGGGAAGAATGCCGGCGTCGCGGCCAGCCCCTCTCTCCCCGTCACTATACGGGGAGAGATGTCCGGCAGGACAGTGAGGGGCAGCGCCAACGTCAACGATTGCCGCGTTCGGCTAGGAACTCATGACGCCGTAGCGCAGCAGAATAAGCGCGCCGACCTCAAACCCCATCTCCATCGACAAACGCCAGCACCACCACGCGCGGGGCAGCGCAGTAAACGAGCCTGGCCTTGCGGCCGGTCTTCGTCGTCGCCTGGCCTGCGTTCAGGTCGACGGTGATGTCCTCATAGCCCAGCACCTCGCGATCGAGCGGATAGACGGCCTTGTAGACGGCTTCCTTGGCGGCAAAGAGGATGCGGCCGGCAAGATGCCGGTCGGCTGCGTCCGTGCGGTCCGCGGGCGTTGTCACGAGGGCCAAAGTATCATCCGGGAGAGGCTGCGCGGGCTCGACGTCGATGCCGAGCGAGGCGATATCGCCAATCGGGGCAACCGCCGCCACGGCCATGTCGTCGTCGTGCGCGAGCGAACCGGTTATCCCGTCGGGCCAGACCGGCGCGCCGGTTGGCGTGCGCAGGATGGCGACGTCGCCGACGCCAAGCTCCGCCAGCAGTCCGTGCGCGATCCACCGGGCCGCGCCGCTGGCGCGCCGCATGCCGGGCTGGCGCGCGGGGAGGGAATGCGCTTCCCCGGGCAGCAGATGGGCCTCGTCGCCGTCGCGGATCATGCGACATCCGATCCGGACTCCCGATGGTGCGATGGCGGCGATCGCTTCGGCCAAGGCGATTTCCTCGGGCAGCCGCGTCACGGCTCGTGCGTCCGTGCCGGCAAAGCGAGATCGGCGATCATTTCGCCGTCCTCGTCGAGCCCTTCTTCGACGAAACCGGCGCTGCGATAGAGGTTTCGCGCCGCATCGTTCTCCGGTTCGTAGCAGATCGAGACGTGGCTGATGTGGCCGAGCCCCTGGATTTCGTCCAGCACTTCGCGCAGCGCGGCCTTGCCGTAACCTTTGCCTTGAGAAGCGCGGTCGATCATGAAGCGGTAGATGCGCGCCTCGTCGTCATCCTCGGGCGCCTCGTACATCAGGAAACCGACGACACGGGTCCCAGCCATGACGACGCGTGGCCGCGCGTCTGCGTCGGTTTCGGCTTCTTCCAGCGAGTCCGCATTGCCGGCGACGAAATCCCTCTGCTCCGGCGCCAGTTCCAGGGCCGTGACCAGGGCACGGTTGGCCTCGGTCACGGCAACGAGACGGATGTCTCCGGTGTTCAAGCCGATGCCCTTCTTCAAGCCGATGCCCTGGCCGATACCTTGGAGCCATCGTCGGTGATCGGCTCGACGAAGCGGTGCAGCTTGGCCGGATTGCCCCTCCATATGGAGTTGGGCTCCAGCTCTTCGCCCTTCATGACGAAGGAGTCGACATCGACCACCGAGCCTTCGCCCATCACGACGCCGTAGTGGACAAAGGCTGAAGGTCCGAGCGTGCAGCCCTTGCCGATGCGGATGAAGTCGGACTTGAAAGCGCCTTCCTCCAGCGAATGGGCCTGGATGACGCAGCCCTCGTTGAGGGTGGCGTCGTCGCCGATCTCTACCAGCGAGCGTTCGGTGAGGTTGCTGCCGCCGTCATAGACCCGTTTGCCAACCTTGACGCCCAGCATGCGCAGGATCATCGGCCGGAACGGCGTGCCGGCGAACAGGCGCACGATCGGCGAATCCGCCAGCTTCCAGTGGCGCTCGTGGCGCCAGAAGGCGACGTCGTAGATCGTCGTCATCTGCGGCTTCAGCCGGCCGAAACCAAGGCTCGCC
>NZ_RZPH01001290.1:0-1411 GCF_004022825.1 Mesorhizobium sp. M7A.F.Ca.CA.004.04.2.1 | reverse complement strand
AGGGCGAACTGCCTGACTACAATCTTGAGCTCAAATATCCCGAGCAGTCCTCGGTCGCCATCCAGCAGCGGCTGATGGACGATCTGGTGACCGCCGGCGTCAAGGGCATCATGGTCTCGGCCGTCGATCCCAAGACCTCGACCGATGGGTTGAACAAGATCGCCTCGGAAACGGCGCTGTTCACCACCGACTCTGACGCACCGCAGACCAAGCGCGTCGCCTATATCGGCTCGTCCAATGTCGATGCCGGCAAGCAGGCGGCCGAAATCGCCAAGAAGGCGATGCCCAATGGCGGCAAGTGCCTCGGCTTCGTCGGCCTGCTCGGCGCCGACAACGCCAAGGAGCGCATCCAGGGCATGAAGGACGGCCTGGCCGGCACCAAGATCGAGCTGATCGACGTGCGCGGCGACGACATCGACCAGGCGCGCGCCAAGAAGAATGTCGAGGACGCGCTGGTCGCCAGCCCCGACGTCACCTGCATGGTCGGCTTCTATTCCTACAACACGCCGCGCATCTATGAAGCGCTGCGCGACGCCGGCAAGCTCGGCTCGATCACCGTCGTCGGCTTCGATGACGATCCGATCACGCTGGGCGGCGTCAAGGAAGGCACCATTGCCGCCACCGTCGTGCAGCAGCCCTTCGAATGGGCCTATCAGGGCATGAAGCTGATGGCTGCCTATCTCAAGGGCGACAAGTCGGGCATCCCGGAAGGCAACCTCATCATCATCCCGACCAAGATCATCGGCAAGGATGACGTCGACGCCTACGCCGCCAATCTGAAGGCGATGTCTGGAAACTGATCGTCGTTAGCGCTGCCCCTCATCCGCCTGCCGGCACCTTCTCCCCGTATAGTGACGGGGAGAAGGGAAGCGCTCCAACGCTGGCAATCCCCCTCTCCCCGTCTCTATACGGGGGTCCGAAGGACGGGCGAGACAAGTGGCTCGCCCCGGAAGGGGTAGGGTGAGGGGCAGCGCGACGCCTCGCTTTTTATTGACGGGTTCGATCAGGCCCGTCAGTCTGCGAGGAGGCCGTTCCGCCAATCGCTGTCAGGCATGATGAACTATTCCGACACATCCATTGCTGCATCCGTGACCGCCCCGTTCCTCAGCCTCGAGAACGTGCGCAAGACCTATCCGGGCGTCGTCGCGCTGGACGGCTTCTCCATGGAGGTCAGGCCGGGCGAGGTCATCGGCCTCGTCGGCGAAAACGGCGCCGGCAAATCGACCTTGATGAAGATCCTCGGCGGCGTCACCACGCCCGACAGCGGCACGATCACGGTCGACGGCACCGCGCATGACAGGCTCTCCGTCGAAGCCAGCCTGGGTTCGGGCATCGCCTTCGTCCACCAGGAACTCAACCTGTTCGAAAATCTCGATGTCGCGGCCAACATCTTCTTCGGCCGCGAGCCGTT
>NZ_RZPH01001289.1:0-1414 GCF_004022825.1 Mesorhizobium sp. M7A.F.Ca.CA.004.04.2.1 | reverse complement strand
GGATCGTCATCGCTCAGCGAAGTCGGGCCGGGCGTGCTCTTGGGCGCCGCGTAGAAGTAGATGTCCTGGAAATCGATCTTGGGATAGTGGACGCGCGCCCAAGTCGGCTCGTCAAGCGTCAGCCAGCGGCGATACGCTTCCAGACGCCATTCCAGCATCCAGGACGGTTCGTCCTTCTTGGCCGAAATGAAACGGATGATATCTTCGCTGAGGCCCTTGGGGGCCTTATCGACAGCGATTTCGGTCTGGAATCCGTATTTGTATTGGTCGACGTCGATCTTTCGGACCCGATCGATCGTGTCCTGCACAGCAGGCATAAGCGTTCTCCATCCACGCCGGGGTCAAGGCCCGACAGTTTTCAAACTATGGCACCGCCAAAAACGAACCCCGAAGAGGTGCTCGCGGCAGCGTAAGTTTAATATAGTGCGCTTCGACCGGGAATTCACCCGGCCAGCATGAAACGCACGGCTCTACCAGGCCGAAAGGCCCAAATTCGTCCAACCGCTACGCGGCCCGTTCTCTATCCGCCCTTCGTGCGGCAATACCCGCAAGCGCGGTGCGGAAAAGCTCAACGTCTTCCGCGCCGGTCGCCGGTCCGATCGACACCCGCAAGGCGCCGAGACTGTCACCGTAGCCCATGGCTTTCAGCACATGGCTCGGTCCGACCTTGCCCGACGAACAGGCAGAGCCGGCCGACAGCGCTACACCGGCCAGATCGAAGGCGATCTGCGCGGTTTCGGCTTTGACGCCCGCAATAGCGAAGAATGCCGTATTGGCAAGCCTTGGCGCACCGGTTCCAAAGATTTCCGCGTCCGGCACCAGCGATTTGACGATGGCCTCGATCTCGTCGCGGCGCTGGCGCACCGCATCCATGGCCGGCAATCCGGCAAGCGCCTCGCGTGCGGCGGCGCCGAAACCGGCAATGGCGGCGAGGTTCTCAGTTCCGCCGCGATGGCCCTTTTCCTGGCCACCGCCATTGATCAGCGGCTTCGGCATCATCAAATCGGAAGCCGCGACGATGGCGCCGACGCCCTTGGGTCCACCGATCTTGTGCGAGGACAGAATCAGATAATCGGCGTAACCCGCTGATAGATCGGTCGAAACACGCCCTACGGCCTGCACGGCGTCGACAATGAGGATGCCGCCCGCCGCCTTGACGATCGCGGCGATACGATCGATCGGCTGGATGACGCCGGTCTCGTTGTTGGCGGCGTGGATTGCGACCAGCGGCAGGCCCTCGCTCTTGTCGTGACCGCCGAGCGCCGACTCCAAGGCGCCGAGATCGGCAATGCCGTTGGCGTCGACGCCGATCCGCGTCACCTGCGCTGCGGGGAACCGTCCGCCGTTCAACAGGCAGGGATGATCGGCCTCCGACACGTAAAGCCGGCTCATACGCACCGTGCCGCGCCCCATC
>NZ_RZPH01001288.1:0-1416 GCF_004022825.1 Mesorhizobium sp. M7A.F.Ca.CA.004.04.2.1 | reverse complement strand
CTTCTTCGCCACCCACGCGCCCGATATCGACGTCGTTGTCACGGAAGCGAGCTCGGCGACGGTGATGTTGGCGGCCGAGGCGCATGGCGTGCTGCCGGCCCAGATCGCCAAGACGATCTGCCTGCGCGTCGGCGACCGCACCATGCTGGTGGTGACCAGCGGCATCGCCAGACTGGACAACCGCAAATTCAAGGACCAGTTCGGCGGCAAGCCGCGCATGCTCGACGCCGCCGAGGTTGTCGAAGCGACCAGCCACCCGGTCGGCGGCGTCTGCCCGTTCGGCCTGCCGGCGCCGCTGCCGGTCTATTGCGACGTATCGCTGCGCGAGTTTGACGAAGTGGTGCCTGCGGCAGGCGCCACCAACGCCGCGGTGCGGATTGCACCGCAGCGCATGGTCGATCTCACCGGCGCTGAATGGGTGGATGTCTGTCAGGGCTAGGTTGAGGTCCCAGATTGGGCGTGAACAGCTGGCACGGACACCGGCTGACGACGGCAGTCACAGCCTACCATGCCGATCAGAATTTGTAGCTCAAGCTCGCGGAAACCGTATGGGTGCTTGGCTTCAAGATGGTTGGCCCAAGCTGGTCGTTCGCAAAATCGTGACTGCCGAAATGAGCATATGCATAATCGACGCCGACAATCCACTTCTCGTTGAGCGCATAGTCGACACCAGCGCCAATGGTCCAGCCAATGTAGGTTCGGCTTTGAGGATCGCTGCGATCCCCCGTGGTGGAATAGAAGACGTCATTTGCGTGCAGAAAAGCGATGCCGCCCTTTACATAAGGCATGAACCTATCTGCCGCGTAGCCAACCTTTGCAACAATGTGAGCTTGCCAGTCCGTGTGTACATTGATCTCTTCGTCATCAAACGTACTGTCCGCACCCTCGTTGAAAACTGCAACCAGCGATGCCTCGCCGCCGAGTACGAAATTGTTCGCGAACTGATAATTGTATCCGACTTTGCCACCAATTTCGGCTGACGTGTTGTCGGCATTGTAGCCGGAAGGATCATAGTTCGGGATGTCGAAATCACCCTTCAGGTAGTTCACCCCGGCGACGATACCCACATAGCCCCCAGTCCAGATGAAACCGGCAGGCGCCACATCCTGCGATGGCACATTGATGATCGGGTCGGCGGCAAGCGCCCCGCCCGTGAGGGCCAAAAGCAGTGCTGAAGAGAGAATGATCGTCTTCATGATATCCCCAAGATTCTACGCTGCTTAATCTACACACCAGCCCAAGCTTGAAAAGCGCTTCCATGTGATTGGAAACGTTTGGAATATGAGCGTTGTGAAACTGCCACACATTCGTGAATCGAGTTGAACTCAAGGTTTCAAGCGATTCAACGCGCCAATCGGCTTCCATCTCGTGCCGCCGACAGCCTCAATTCGTGTCGAAGAGCTGGAACTTTTGGTC
>NZ_RZPH01001287.1:0-1416 GCF_004022825.1 Mesorhizobium sp. M7A.F.Ca.CA.004.04.2.1 | reverse complement strand
GCGGCAGACACTCTACATCGATGCGGCTGCGCGGCCCTCGGCGCCCAGGATCTTCGATTTCTCCGGCCTGCAGGCGCGCAGCGTCGAGGTCGTGCTGCGCCAGGCCGGCAAGCAACCGGCCGACATCGAGGGCATCTGCGACGGCACGCTGGCGATCCGTGCCGGCGGCGGTTCACGCACCATCGCCATGGGCACGGCATTCCGTTTTCGCCTGTCCGGCGAGGACGACACGGTCAGCCTGTTTCCGAGTGACGGCCTGAACCGCTGCACCGCAAGGATCCGCTCCAGCCTTGCCCCGGCCGGCGCGCCGCTCACCATTCGGCGCGAAGAGGCCGCCGATCCGGCTCTCGCCGCCTTCGACAGTCGCTACGAGCGTTGCACGACGCCTAACCCCACCGGCCTCGATGCGCTCAGCCGCGCCTTCTATGCCAGCCGCTGGCTGTCGCAGACCTGCGCCTTGCCGATCGGAAAGCCGCGCCTGCTGCGCAAATCGCGCGATGGCTTCAACGCCAAGGTCGAGGCGCTGATAGGGGCGCCGCTGTCCGACAGCGCCATCGACAAGGGCGACCCGGAGCTGCCGCTCGACTTCTCCAGGGCGCCAAGGCTGAAGCTGATCTACCTGTCGTCGCTGGAGTTCAAGGCCGACTTCTCCGGCCGCATCATCGAACGGCTGATCCGCCACCATGCAGCCCTCGGCACCAAGGTGCGCATCCTGGTCACCGACGTGCTGGAGCGCGACAAGGACGACGCCCTGCTGCATCGGCTGGCGGCCGAATTCCCCAATGTCCAATTGCAGGAATATCGCTGGCGGGCGGACCATGGTGCGCCGATCGACGAGCAGATTTCACAACTGCACAAGGTCCATCACGTCAAGATGCTGGCGACGCTTGCCGACGATCCACGGCGGTCGCGCGCCATCATCGGCGGCCGCAACATCCATGACGGCTTCCTGTTCCACCAGCCGATCGATCTGTCGCGCTATCCAGACCTTGAGCAATACGGCAAGACCGACGGGCTCTCGCTGAACTACTATTCGAACTGGAGCGACTTCGACATCGAGTTCGCCGATCCGGCCACGGTCGAAATGCTGGCTGCGCATCTTTCGACAGTGTGGCTGCGCGACGCCGACACCAATCTGGCGCGCCCCTTCTCCATTCCGGTCCGGTCCGACGGCGCCCGCCCGTCAGGCACGGCACGACACTTCATTTCGGTGCCCTACGAGGACGGCCATGCGCTGGAGGACTATTTCGTCGAACTGGTCGACGCTGCCCAGCACCATATCCAGATCGTCAATCCCTACCTCAACCTGACGCCCAAGCTTGCCCAGGCTGTTGACCGGGCGCTCGCCCGCGGCGTCAGGATCGACATTGTCGGCCGCATCGATCTCAAGGGCGATATCGGCGGCAAGTTTCTCAC
>NZ_RZPH01001286.1:0-1420 GCF_004022825.1 Mesorhizobium sp. M7A.F.Ca.CA.004.04.2.1 | reverse complement strand
GTCCTCGATACGATCGCCAACGCCCCGCGCTTGCGGCATCCGGAAAAGGCGCACAAGCCTGATCAGGATGTGCTGCGCAAGCCCGACTGGATCCGCGTCAAGGCGCCGATGTCGAAGGGCTATGCCGAAACGCGCGAAATCGTCAAATCGCACAAGCTGGTGACGGTCTGCGAAGAGGCCGGCTGCCCCAACATCGGCGAATGCTGGGAAAAGAAGCACGCCACCTTCATGATCATGGGCGAGATCTGCACGCGCGCCTGCGCCTTCTGCAACGTCGCCACCGGCATTCCGACAGCACTTGACCCGGATGAGCCGGCCCGCGTCGCGCATGCGGTCAAGCAGATGGGCTTGACCCATGTCGTCATCACCTCGGTCGACCGCGACGACCTCGCCGATGGCGGTGCGCAGCATTTCGCCGAAGTCATTCGCGCCATCCGGGCGGCAACGCCGCTGACGACGATCGAAATCCTGACGCCCGACTTCCTGCGCAAGGACGGCGCGCTGGAGATCGTCGTGGCCGCCAAGCCCGACGTCTTCAACCACAATCTCGAAACCGTGCCATCGAACTATCTGACGGTACGTCCGGGCGCCCGCTATTTCCATTCGATCCGGCTGCTGCAGCGGGTCAAGGAGCTCGATCCGTCAATCTTCACCAAGTCCGGCATCATGGTGGGGCTGGGCGAAGAACGGAATGAAATCCTGCAGCTGATGGATGATCTGCGGTCCGCCAATGTCGACTTCATGACCATCGGCCAGTACCTGCAGCCGTCGAAGAAGCACCATCCGGTGATCCGCTTCGTCACTCCGGAGGAGTTTAAATCTTTCGAGACGATCGGCCGGACCAAGGGTTTCCTGCTGGTGGCGTCCAGCCCGCTGACGCGTTCGTCGCATCACGCCGGCGACGATTTCGCCAAGCTGCGTGCGGCACGGGAAGCGATTCTCAAGAAAACAGCCTAACCCGCTGGTTTCATGCCAAAATTCGAAGCCACCCGACGCGTATCCCATACACCCGAGCAGATGTTCGCGCTGGTCGCCGATGTTGAATCCTATCCGCAATTCCTGCCGCTTTGCGAAGCGCTGACGGTTCGCTCGCGCAAGGAGCGTGACGGGCGCACGGTTCTGCTTGCCGACATGAGCATCGGCTACAAGGCGATCCGCGAAACCTTCACGACGCAGGTGCTGCTGAAGCCCGCCGAGAACACCATCGACGTGAAGTACATCGACGGGCCCTTCAAATATTTGAGCAACGTCTGGCGTTTCGAAGCGGACGGCGCCGGGTGCACCGTCCGCTTCTTCATCGACTACGAGTTCAAGAGCCGTATTCTGGGCGCGGTCATGGGGACCATGTTCGATCGCGCCTTCCGCATGTTCGCCGAAGCCTTTGAGAAGCGCGCCGACGTCATCTACGGTGCAGCACCCC
>NZ_RZPH01001285.1:0-1423 GCF_004022825.1 Mesorhizobium sp. M7A.F.Ca.CA.004.04.2.1 | reverse complement strand
CCATGCCGAGTTCGACGAACCAGTGCAAAGCGAGCAGCAAACTGAGCCCTGCCCAGGCCAGTGCCGCCACGCGAAGGAAGACGTGTTGCATGCCTTTACCCAAATTGGCGACCCTCCTTCGCCTACACTCGGCGCCATTCTTCGAGCAGCAAGCGGCTCAACCAGTGGTAACGAGGTTTGATCATCTCAACCTCTTATAGTTAATGCGCCCTTAACCTTCCCACCGATAGTCTGAGACCCGAATCTGCCGGAATGCGCCACGCACCCGGCGAGACCATGACAGACGGGGAAGAGCATGCGTTCAGGGGCTTCAGCACCGCTTGCGCTGGCCGATACGGGGCACGGCATCCAGGCGTTCGCGCGGCGTCAGGTCGGGCGGCTGGTCGGCGTCGGCCTGTTCGCGCTGGCCGCCTTTGGCGTTGCCAGCCTTGCCACCTGGAATGTCGCCGATCCGAGTTTTTCCCACGCGACGAACAACACCGTCACCAATGCCATGGGCTATGCGGGTGCCGTGTTCTCCGACCTGGCCATGCAGTTCTTCGGCCTCGCCGCCGTCGCGGCCCTGGTTCCGACGGTCATCTGGGGCTTCCTGCTGTTTTCCGCGCGCGGCGTCGACAGGCTGCCCAAGCGCGGGCTGTCCTGGTTCGGCTTCGCGCTGCTGGCCGCGGCGATGGTCGGCTGCGTTGTGCCGCCCAAGACCTGGCCGCTGCCCACCGGCCTCGGCGGTGTGTTTGGCGACATGGTGCTGAAGATCCCCGGCGTCGTCATCGGCGGCTATCCGACCGGGCTGATCGCCAGCATCATCGCCATCCTGCTGGCCGCACCCGCG
Organism: Mesorhizobium sp. M7A.F.Ca.CA.004.04.2.1; assembly: GCF_004022825.1. Taxonomy (NCBI): domain Bacteria; kingdom Pseudomonadati; phylum Pseudomonadota; class Alphaproteobacteria; order Hyphomicrobiales; family Phyllobacteriaceae; genus Mesorhizobium; species Mesorhizobium sp. M7A.F.Ca.CA.004.04.2.1. Next base: position 594 of record NZ_RZPH01001285.1, on the reverse strand, counting down.
CTGTGGCTCTTTGCCCATGGTTCGGCGCTGATCGGTCGCAAGAACGGCTTCGCCGTGATGGAGGACGAGCCCGCCGCCGATCCGCGCGAGGACGACCTTTTGTTCGACAATGACGAGGACGAAGGCGACGAGGGTATCCTGGCGCTCGGCGCCATCACCCATTGGTGGCTGTCGCTGCGCGCGTGGATGCACCGCCGTGCCTTGCGCCGCAGGCAGGAGCGGGACGAGTACGAGCCGGAGATGGAGCAGCGCTCCACAGCCTGGCGGCGCGCCGCCGAACGGGTCGAATCGGCGGAGTTCGCCGAGCAGCGGATGAGCCAGGATGGCCGCGCCCGCGTCGAGCCCGAATTCTTCGCCGCCATGGTCAATGACCGCAGCGCCTCGCTCGACCCCGACGATGCCGACATCTTCGACGACCGCTTCGACAATGCGGGCGAGGATGCCGATTTCGACGATGAGCCTGTCGTGCAACGCCGCGGCGCGCCGACCGCCAAGGTGCAGCCGTTCCGCTCCGACGCAGCCACCCGCGTCGAGGCGCCGGCGGCGCGCCCCGTGCCCGGCGCCCGCGTCCAGCGCGAGGCGCAGACATCGCTG
>NZ_RZPH01001284.1:0-1430 GCF_004022825.1 Mesorhizobium sp. M7A.F.Ca.CA.004.04.2.1 | reverse complement strand
AAATGATCCCGTTCACCAGGCAGACGCTGTTCTTTTCGGCGACGATGCCGCCCGAAATCACCAAGCTCACCGAAAAGTTCCTGCACGCGCCGGTCCGCGTCGAGGTTTCGAAGGCAGCATCCGCCGCCACCAACATCATCCAGCGGCTGGTCAAATCAGGCTCCAAGCCATGGGACAAGCGCGAGACGCTGCGCAATTTGATCAAGGCCGAAGACGCAGAACTGAAGAACGCCATCATCTTCTGCAACCGCAAGGTCGAAGTGTCGGAGCTGTTCCGCTCGCTGCTGAAGCATGATTTCGACGCCGGTGCGCTGCATGGCGACATGGACCAGCGCGCGCGCATGCAGATGCTGGCCAATTTCCGCGACGGCAAGCTGCGCTACCTCGTCGCTTCCGACGTTGCCGCGCGCGGCCTCGACATTCCCGATGTCAGCCATGTCTTCAACTATGACGTGCCGATCCACGCCGAGGACTATGTCCACCGTATCGGCCGCACCGGGCGCGCCGGACGCTCCGGAAAATCCTTCACCATCGCGACCAAATCTGACACCAAATACATCGATGCCATCGAACGTCTGATCGGCAACAAGATCGAGTGGCATGACGGCGACTTGTCGACGGTGGTTGCCAGCGAAGGCGAGGACGATGCTCCGCGCCGTGGCAAGGGCGCGCCGCGCCGTGCCGGCCGCAAGGACGACGACCGCGGCAGGGAAAAGAGCGGCGAGCGCAAACCGCGCGAACGCCACGCCAAGCGCAGCGAAGATGCCGCACCGGAAACAGTCCGCGAGGATCAGCCGGTGGCCGAGGCCGCAGCCGCCGACATCGGCGAACGGCGTTCGCGCAAGGAAGCGATCCGTTCGGAAAACACCGAGCGCAAATCATCCGATCGCAATGAACAGCGCGCACCCGAACGCGGCGACACCCGGCCACAGCGTGACAACAGCCGCCCTGCCCGCCAACGCCACCAGGAAGACAATGATTCCACCGTTGGCTTCGGCGACGACATGCCGGCCTTCATGCGGATCGTCGCCAAGGTCTGATCCCGACCGCTTCGAAGGCGAGCCGGCCACTCGGCTGCCTTCTCGGCAAAGCTCTTTCAGCCTGGCTCGCCCGTTACATCGGCCCAGGCATCATCTTGGTCGGTTTTTCCAGCATCGGAAACTCGGCCTTGTTGCATTTCACGTTCGGGTTCGTCGGACTGAACATGCCGTTCGGGTTGTCCCCGAGCCAGGCATGAAGGTCGTAATGGACGAACTCCTTCGGGATGAGAGGGTAGTGCCCCTCCATAGGTCCCATGAAGGTTTGGCCAAACAGCTTGGGCGGCTCCTTGGTGTCCGGCGTCAGCGGCACCAGCCATTCCACTCCGACCAACTTCAGGCCTTCCTTGGTCGGCTCGTAGATCAGCACGTTCGGCCTCATCGGATCAAGCT
>NZ_RZPH01001283.1:0-1433 GCF_004022825.1 Mesorhizobium sp. M7A.F.Ca.CA.004.04.2.1 | reverse complement strand
CTGTCGCCTTCGGCGACATCTCCCCCTCGAGGGGGGAGATTATCGCGCTCGCAGGTCGTGCCGCCGTCTTGGCCAAGGCCGATCTCACCACCGAAGTCGTCGGCGAGTTTCCGGAACTGCAGGGCGCAATGGGCCGCAAATATGCGCTGCTTCAGGGCGAGCATGCATCGGTCGCCGCTGCAGCGGAGGAACACTACAAGCCGCAGGGCCCGTCCGATCGCGTACCGAGCGATCTGGTGTCGGTCGCTGTCGCGCTCGCCGACAAGCTGGATACACTGGTCGGCTTCTGGGCGATCGACGAAAAGCCGACAGGGTCGAAGGACCCTTATGCGTTGCGGCGGGCCGCGCTCGGGGTTGTTAGAATATTGGTCGAGAATAATATTCGACTGGCGCTGATATCCATTGTCGGGACGGCTTCCGACCTCCTCTCCTTCTTCCACGACCGCCTGAAGGTCTATCTCCGTGACCAGGGCGCACGGCATGATCTCATCGATGCGGTGTTGGCGGCAGGTTCGCGCCCCATCTCCCCCCTAGAGGGGGAGATGTCGGCGAAGCCGACAGAGGGGGGCGCTATCCCGCCGACCTCTCAGCGCGAAGCGCCCCCCTCTGCCCTGCCGGGCATCTCCCCCACAAGGGGGGAGATTGGCCAATCGCCGAACGACGATCTCCTGCAGATCGTGCGCAGGGTCGAGGCGCTGGGCTCCTTCCTCGATACGGAGGACGGTAAGAACCTGCTCGCCGGCACCAAGCGTGCGGCCAACATTCTGGCCGCCGAGGAGAAGAAGAAAACGGCGGTCGCCGAAACCGTTGAGCCGGCGCTGTTTCGCGAGGATGCCGAGAAATCGCTGTTTGCGGCGGTGAATCAGGCTGAGAAGCAAGCCGGCGAAGCGATTCAAAACGATGACTTTTCCGGCGCCCTGCTGGCGCTTAGCGTGTTGCGCGAACCGGTTGATTCATTCTTTGAGCATGTTCTCGTAAACGATGAGGATCAGGCGGTGCGTGCCAACCGCCTGGCGCTGCTCGCCCGCATCCGCGCGGCCACCGGTCAGGTCGCGGATTTCTCCAGGATCGCAGGTTAAGGCGAAGAAAATATTCTCTGCTACCGGCCGCTCAAGCCGGCTTACAGTCATATGGCGATGATCTCTCCGTGGCAAAAGGAACATGTTCCCCAACCCCACGGAGGCTTCCATGAATTCCGATCACGAAATCGAAGTGACAGAAGAAACTCCCGCCGAGGCGCTTGAATCCGCTTCCGAAACCCGCCGCAGCAGCGGTCGAAGCCGCTGACCTGTCTGATGACGACGAAGATGAAGACGAAGAAGACGAGGACGACGCCGAGGACAGCGTGAAGGCTGAAGGCGACGAGTCCGAAGAAGATGACGACAAGGAAGAAGCGGCCTGATTTTTTCAGCCGACGAATCAATCGATGGCAA
>NZ_RZPH01001282.1:0-1434 GCF_004022825.1 Mesorhizobium sp. M7A.F.Ca.CA.004.04.2.1 | reverse complement strand
AGATCATGCCTTCATAGTGGCTGTCGATGCCGTAGACTGGATCGGTGAACCAGATCGTCCCATCGGATTTGACCACCACATCGTTGGGCGAATTGAGCCGCTTGCCGTCGATGGTTTCGACAAGCGGCTGCCAGCGCCCATCATGTTCGAGCCGGGAGACGCGACGGCCGCGATGCTCGCAGGCGACGACGCGGCCTTGGCCATCGAGCGTGTGGCCGTTCTGGTTGTTGCAAGGGGTTTCGAAGACACTGACCGAACCGTCGCTTTCGTCGTAGCGCAGCAGCCTGTCGTTGGGGATGTCCGACCACAGCAAATGCTTTGCCGCGGGAACATAGACCGGCCCCTCGGCCCAGCGGCTGCCGGTCCACAGCCGTTCGAGCTTGGCATGCCCGATCGTCAGCTTTCGGAAGCGGTCGTCCAGAATCTCGTAGTCGCTCATTTCATGGATCCCGGGATGGTTCGGCTGGTCACTTCGAGGACTGCTCTGCGGTCTTGGTCCTGGCCCTGTGCGCCGCGCCGCGCTTGCGCTGGGCGTAGCCGGCAATACCGATGGCGACGAGCAGCGTCACGCCGTTGAACAGCGGTTCGACGAAGAAAGAGCCGCCGAACTGCTGGATGCCGGAAATGCCGACCGCCAGGATGACGACGCCCGTCATCGTGCCCCAGACATTGACGCGTCCAGGCTTGATGGTGGTCGAGCCGAGAAAGGCGCCGACCAGGGCCGGCAGAAGATATTCCAGCCCGACGCTGGCCTGGCCGATGCGCAGCTTGGAGGCGAGCAGGACGCCTGTCAGTGCCGTCAGGAAACCCGACGAAATGAAGGCGCCGATGACGAAGCGGCGCACCGGAATGCCGTTCAGCGCAGCAGCCTTCGGATTGGCGCCGATGGCATAGACGTAGCGGCCGATCGGCAGATATTCGAGGATGATCCACAGCGAGACGGCAATCGCCAAGACATAGAGGCCGGTGATCGGCAGGCCGAACACCATCGTGCCGTTGAGCGCATAGAAGCCGTCGGGCAACACGCCGACGACCTGCCGCCCGCCAGTGTGCCAGAGCGCCAGAGCGTAGAGCACGGTGCCGGTGCCGAGCGTGGCGATGAAGGAGTCGATGCGGGCGACTTCCACCAGCAGTCCGTTGAGGAAGCCGGTTGCAGCGCCGAGAAGCAGCACGACGATCACCGCCAGCGGCCACGGAACGCCGAACATGGTCTGCAGGCTGATGGCAAGGATGTGCCACAGCACGATGCCGTAGCCGACGGTGAGGTCGATGCGCCCGGACGCCATCGGAATCATCGCCGCGAGCGACAGCAGGGCGATGATCGCCTTGTCGGAGATGATCGAGCGCAAATTGAGCAGGGTCGGAAAGGTGTTCGGCAGCAGGATCGAAAACAACAGGATGAGCAGCGCCGTCAGGATCACCAGCCCGTAGACC
>NZ_RZPH01001281.1:0-1434 GCF_004022825.1 Mesorhizobium sp. M7A.F.Ca.CA.004.04.2.1 | reverse complement strand
GTGCCGTACGAAGAGCACGAGCGCGAAGCTTGTGCATCCCTGGCTGCCGTGGAACAGCGGCATCGCGCCGTCGACCCCAAGAAAGGCAAAGGCGGCACCCAGCGGCTGCGACGACTTCAGCGGGTTCACCGCCGCGGATTTGGTCTGGGGAAGGATGCGGGCCATCGGTCGCCTCAACACTCGCTGAACTCGTGTGCCGTCGCGCCGGCGAATTCATCGAACAGGTGCCCGGACTCCTTCTTCGTGCATGGCAGTTCGTCTTTTAGATCAGGCTGGCAATCCCACGGGGCCGGCTGGCGCACCTGAGACCAGACCGGATTGTGAATGGCGAGGTCGATCTGGCGTACGAGTTCCACCATGCCGGCATAGCCGGCATAAGGGTGCTGGCGCTCCTGGTTGATATCGAGCCAGGGCGTCTTGGCCTTGAGCGCAATGAATTGCGTGCGACCGCCCGACAGCATGATATCGGCCCTGTGTTCAGAGAGCATGGCGTACAGCTCGCGCGCAGCCATGTATTCGAACATATGCTTGTCGTGCTTGAGAACTTGTTTGATGCGCTCCTTGTCCTGCACCGTAGATTTCTTGACCGAGGTGCCGACGATCTCGATTCCGATCTCCATCAGCGCACGGACAACCGACCAGGACTTCACACCGCCTGTGTTGAGCAGCACGCGCTTGCCTTGGAGCCTTTGCCGGTAGGATTCGAGTTTCTTCCACGCGATCGCCTCCTGCTGCGCGATCAGCGTCTCCGTGCGCTCGAGGATCTCCGGATCGGCGCCCTTCCTCACCAGCAGCCTGACAAGGTTGCGAAGAGCTTGCGATGTGTCGGAGATGCCATAGAAGGAGCCCTCGAAGAACGGGATGTCCCAGCGCTCCTCCATCTTGCGGGCAAGACTGATCAGCGCGGTCGAGCACACGATCATTGCCGCCCGGGCGCGGTGCGCGGAAGCAATGTCGCGGTAACGCGCATCGCCGGGAATGCAGGCGCGCACCCGGATGCCGAGCCGATCGAGGAGCGGCTTTACAAGCCAGAATTCGCCCGAGAGGTTGAATTCGCCAAGGATGTTGATGTCGTAGGGCCCGGGGTCGTCGGGTTCGACCGTGCCGATGACATGATCGAGCAACGCCTCGGCGGCGAGCTTGTTGCCGAGGTTCTTGGAGCCTGCCAGGCCAGGCGCATTGATCGGCACCACGGCCAAACCGAACTTTTCCGTGGCGCGTTTGCACACGGCCTCGATGTCGTCACCGATCAGCGCCGTTACGCAAGTTGAGTAAACGAAGATCGCCGGCGGCGCGTATGTGTGCTTGATCTCGCGGATCGCCTTGAAGAGTTTCCGCTCGCCCTGCCCCATCACCAGGTCGAGTTCGGTGAGGTCGGTCGTGAAGCTTGTCCGCCACAAGGTCGGCCCTGACGAAACCGCACCACGGTTGTCC
>NZ_RZPH01000127.1:0-9281 GCF_004022825.1 Mesorhizobium sp. M7A.F.Ca.CA.004.04.2.1 | reverse complement strand
TTTTTGTAACGTCGGAGATTGGCGAAATCCTCCGCGAAATCGTCCTTCTCCCCGTCACTATACGGGGAGAAGTGCCCGGCAGGGCGATGAGGGGCAGCGCAAACCTCGGGCAATTGACCGGTGGGATCCTAGCCCGTCGATACCGGCTTCAGGCGACCAGTGCATCCAGTTCCGGCAGCAGGACGACGCTTTCCTGTTCGTTGGGATCGGTGCGGGCAATGACGGCCGAAGACGGGGCGCTGCTCAGATTGGCCGGCAGATGCGGCACGCCGGCCGGAATGTAGAAGAGGTCGCCGGCCTTGACCACGATATGATGCTCGAGCCGGTCGCCGTACCAGGTGTGGACTTCGCCGGAGAGCACGTAGATCGCCGTCTCGTGGCTCTCATGCATATGCGCCTTGGCGCGTGCGCCGGGCGGCATGGTGAGCATGTGCATGCAGATGCCGGAGGCGCCGACGGTCTCGGCGGCGATGCCGGCGAAATAGGTCAATCCCTGCTTGCCTTCATAAGTGCTTTCAGGGCGGATAAGATGACAGGTGGGTTTGGGCGACATCGGGGAAACTCCGGGCGTCGATCGAGTGGGACAAGGTCAGTGGGACAGGGCCAAATGGGACAGGATAAGTGGAAAACAACATCGCGATAAAAGCAATCGGATTCCAGCCGCCGCAGGGACGGAAACAGGCAGGCGGCAGCCGATGACGGGGACTTCGCCAGCCGTCGTCGCGGCAAGCAAACTCGGACTGACCTTCCAGACCAATGACGGGCCGGTGCAGGCGCTGTCAAACGTCGATCTCACCATCGGCAAGGGGGAGTTCGTCTCCTTCATCGGCCCTTCGGGCTGCGGCAAGACCACGTTGCTGCGCGTCATCGCCGATCTGGAGAAGCCGACCTCGGGGACGATTTCGGTCAATGGCATGACAGCAGAGCAGGCGCGCGAGAAACGCGCCTATGGCTATGTTTTCCAGGCCGCCGCGCTGTTTCCGTGGCGGACGATCGAGCGCAATGTCGGGCTGCCGCTGGAGATCATGGGCCTGTCCAAGGCGGAGCAAGGCGAGCGTATCAAGCGCACGCTCGAGCTCGTCAACCTCTCTGGCTTCGAGAAGAAATATCCCTGGCAGCTCTCGGGCGGCATGCAGCAGCGCGCCTCGATTGCCCGTGCGCTGGCCTTCGATGCCGACCTGCTGCTGATGGACGAGCCGTTCGGCGCGCTGGACGAGATCGTGCGCGACCATCTCAACGAGCAATTGCTGGAATTGTGGGGACGCACCAACAAGACCATCTGCTTCGTCACCCACTCCATTCCGGAAGCCGTTTATCTGTCGACGCGCATCGTCGTCATGTCACCGCGGCCGGGCCGCGTCAGCGACATCATCGAATCGACACTGCCGAGAGAGCGGCCGCTCGACATCCGCGAGACGCCGGAGTTTCTGGCGATCGCAGCGCGCGTGCGCGACGGGCTGCGGGCAGGGCACAGCTATGATGATTGAGGGAGCAATCGACGGGCTCCCTCCTCTCCCCAACGGGGAGAGGGTGGCCGGAGCGAAGCGGAGGTCGGGTGAGGGGGCGGCCCACCGCGCCTTCGTCATCCCAGGGCACCGCGAGGCGGCGTGCGTAAAGGGAGCGGTCAACCACCCCTTCGTCATCCTAGGGCAGAGCAGGCGCGCAGCGGCCTGCGCAGACCCTAGGATCCATGCCGTGACGCCGGCCGAAAGGCGAAAACGGTTGAGAAAACAGGCCAAGCAGGGCGAGGCACAGGGAGCCTTGTTCCGCACCGTTGTGGAGCACAGAGGTAACGGCATGGATCCTAGGGTCTGCGCCGCGTCGCTTCGCTCCTTGCTTCGCCCTAGGATGACGAAGAATGGGTATGGCCGCTCTTTGCCGTTGGGCAAAGGGGAGCGCACCTAATGGACACCTTCCGCGACAAACTCATCCCCGTCACCTCGATCCTCGCTGGGGTGGTCGTGCTCTGGTATGTCTTCGCTGTCATCCTCAACGCGCCGTTCCAGCGCGATCTCGACCGTCGCGCCGGTGAGACCTCCACGTTCAGCGAACTCATCGGCAAGACGCTGTCGCAGCCGAAGCCGACATTGCCGGCGCCGCATCAGGTGGCGGTGAATTTCTTCGAGAACACCTTCCTGCGGCCTATCACCTCGAACCGCAGCCTGGTCTACAATGCCTGGGTGACGCTGTCGTCGACGCTGCTCGGCTTTGCCTTCGGCACCGCGCTCGGCATCATCATTGCGGTCGGCATTGTCCATGTGGCGACGCTCGACCGCAGCCTGATGCCGTGGATCATCGCCTCGCAGACCATTCCCATCCTGGCGGTGGCGCCGATGATCATCGTCGTGCTGGGGGCGATCGGCATCAGCGGCCTGATCCCGAAGGCGATGATCTCGACCTATCTGTCATTCTTCCCGGTGACTGTCGGCATGGTGAAGGGGCTGCGCTCACCCGAGATCATGCATCTCGACCTGATGCACACCTACAATGCCAGTCGTGCGCAAACCTTCTGGAGATTGCGTGTGCCGGCCTCGGTGCCGTTCCTGTTCACCTCGATGAAGGTGGCGGTGGCGGCAAGCCTGGTCGGCGCCATCGTCGGCGAATTGCCGACCGGTGCGGTCGCCGGCATCGGCGCCAAGCTTTTGGCGGGCGCCTATTACAGCCAGTCCATCGACATCTGGTCTGCGCTGGTTGCTGGGTCTGTGGTGGCGGCACTTCTGGTCATGGTTGTCGGCATTGCCGGGCGCCTCGTCGACCGCGCCATGGGCGGGAGGCCGGCATGAACTGGCTGAAACCCTCCTGGCAGGCGGTGTCGGCGATCGTGCTGTGCCTGATCGCGGTCGCGCTCGGCCCGATCGCCGCGCCGAAAGTGGATGCACTGGCGCAGCCCGCAGGGACGTTGATGTATCCCTATGTGGCGACGAACTGGCTGATCTTCGGCGTGCTGCTTCTCGCTGCTTTGATCTCGATGGCCAGAATACCGTCCGTCGTCGAAGCGGTTGTGCTTTTCATCGGCGCGCATCTGGCCGCCTGGCTGCTGATTGGCGGCATCACCGGCTTCGAGGGCCTGGCACGGGCGCCCTATTTCCTGCTGCTCACGGGTGCCTGGCTGCTTGGCTGGCGCTGCGTCGCCGTCCTGTCGGGCCTTCGCCCGATGGCAAGCTGGGCTCGCACCGCGCTGCGCCTGATCATCCCGGCCATCTTCGGCGCCTGGATACTGATCATCTGGGAAGCGGTGACGCGTGGCGCCGGCATTCCCTTCATCCTGTTGCCGCCGCCAAGCGCAATCGGCGCGCGCATCGCCGGTTCGCTGCCGGTGCTCGGCGCGGATGTCCGGCAGACCATCTTCAAGGCGGTGATCTTCGGCTATGTGGTGGGCAGCGGCGCCGGCTTCATCACCGCAATCCTCGCCGACCGTGTGCCGTTCCTGCGGCGCGGCCTCTTGCCTATCGGCAACATGGTCTCGGCGCTGCCGATCATTGGCGTCGCCCCGATCATGGTGATGTGGTTCGGCTTCGACTGGCAGTCCAAGGCGGCTGTTGTCATCATCATGACTTTCTTCCCGATGCTGGTGAACACGGTCGCCGGTCTGGCCGCCTCCGGCCATATGGAGCGCGACCTGATGCGCACCTATGCGTCGGGCTACTGGCCGACGCTGCTGAAGCTCAGGCTGCCGGCCGCTGCTCCCTTCATCTTCAACGCGCTGAAGATCAACTCGACGCTGGCGCTGATCGGCGCCATCGTCGCCGAGTTCTTCGGCACGCCCGTCGTCGGCATGGGCTTCCGCATCTCGACCGAGGTCGGGCGGATGAACATCGACATGGTCTGGGCCGAAATCGCAGTTGCAGCACTTGCGGGTTCGGTCTTTTATGGCGTGGTCGCTCTTGTCGAAAGAGCCGTCACGTTTTGGCATCCCTCTGTCCGTGGTGGATAGGGGCGGTGGGTTTAGGGCACTAACTTCAGAGGGTAAAAAAATGAAAAGACTGATTATTCCCGTTCTGGCCGGCGCGATGTCGCTCGCCGCGTTCCAGGCAATGGCCGCCGACAAGGTGACGTTGCAGCTGAAATGGGTCACGCAGGCTCAGTTTGCCGGCTACTATGTCGCCAAGGCAAAGGGTTTCTATGAGGCCGAAGGTCTCGACGTCGACATCAAGCCGGGCGGTCCCGATATCGCGCCCGAGCAGGTGATCGCCGGCGGCGGCGCCGATGTCATCGTCGACTGGATGGGCGGTGCGCTGGCCGCCCGCGAAAAGGGTGTGCCGCTGGTCAACATCGCCCAGCCGTTCAAGAAGGCAGGCATGGAGCTGGTCTGCCCGAAGGACGGCCCGATCAAGACCGAAGCCGACTTCAAGGGTCACACACTAGGCGTCTGGTTCTTCGGCAACGAGTATCCGTTCTACGCCTGGATGAACAAGCTCGGCCTCAAGACAGACGGCGGCCCGGACGGCGTCACCGTCTTGAAGCAGAGCTTCGACGTGCAGCCGCTGATCCAGAAGCAGGCGGATTGCATCTCGGTCATGACCTACAACGAGTACTGGCAGTTGATCGACGCCGGCTACAAGCCGGAACAGCTGACCGTGTTCAACTACTCGGCCATGGGCAACGACCTGCTTGAGGACGGGCTCTATGCGTCCGAAGACAAGCTCAAGGACCCGGCCTTCGAAGACAAGATGGTGCGTTTCGTGCGCGCCTCGATGAAGGGCTGGAAATACGCCATCGACAACAATGACGAAGCCGCTGGCATCGTCATGGACGGCGGCGGCCAGGACGAGAACCACCAGAAGCGCATGATGAGCGAAGTCGCCAAGCTGATCGACAATGCCGACGGCAAGCTCGACCCGGCGACCTACGAGCGCACCGCCAAGGCGTTGCTCGACCAGAAGATCATCACCAAGGAGCCGACCGGCGCCTACACCACCGCCATCACGGACAAGGCGGTCAAGTAAGCCTATTCGGTAACGTCTAGATATTTCAACACGGCGCCTCCGGCAGAAATGCTAGAGGCGCCGTTCCTTTATGGTGTTCATGACGAAGCTGGTCTCGATCGAGGCGACGCATTTCAGCCGCGCGATCTTTTCCTTGATGAAGCGCTCGTATTGTTCGAGGCTTCCCGTCACTACTTTCAGCACATAGTCGCGCGAACCGGTGACGAGGTGGCATTCCAGCACCTCGTCCCAGCCGCGGATCGCGTCCTCGAACATGACGATCTCGTCCTCGTTCTGGCGGCTGAGCCGGATGGTGGCGATGGCGACCATGCTCCAGCCGAAGGCTGAGGGATCGACCAGGGTGGTGTAGCCCCTGATGACGCCGGTCTCCTCCAACCGCCGCACCCGTCTCAGGCAGGGCGACGGCGACAGGCCGATCCGCTCGGCAAGCTCATTGTTGGTGATGCGGGCGTCGGCCTGCAGTTCGCGCAGGATCCTGCGGTCGAAATCATCGGCTATCTTCTGCTGCACTTTCCGTCTCTCCGGGCAATTTGTTGCGGGAATGCAGCCATGAGAGCCCAAAAATAGCAAGGACTGGCGGAACGGGATCGCATAAATTGCCGTTCACTATGTCACTCGAACAGGCAGGAAAGCTCATGACCGCGCCACGCCCGTCGAAAACCCATATCGGCAACCACAAGCTCCACCCGGAGACGCTGATGCTGAGCTATGGCTTCGATCCGCAACTTTCGGAGGGCGCGGTCAAGCCGCCGGTGTTCCTGACCTCGACCTTCGTGTTCAAGTCGGCGGAAGAAGGACGCGACTTCTTCGACTACACCTCCGGCCGCAAGGAGCCGCCGAGCGGCACGGCGTCGGGCCTGGTCTATTCGCGCTTCAACCATCCCAACAGCGAGATCGTCGAGGACCGGCTGGCGATCTATGAGGGGGCGGATGCCTGCATCCTGTTTTCATCCGGCATGTCGGCGATCGCCACCACGCTGCTCGCCTATATCAGGCCGGGCGACGTCATCCTTCATTCGCAGCCGCTTTACGGCGGCACCGAGACGCTGTTGACGCGCACGCTCTCCGGCTTCGGTATCGGCGCGGTCGGTTTCGTAGATGGCGTCGATGAGGCAGCGGTGCGCACGGCCTCCGACGCCGCCGTCGCGAAGGGCCGCGTGTCGGTCATCCTGATCGAAACGCCGTCAAACCCGACCAACAGCCTGGTCGATATCGCGCTGATGCGGAAGATCGCCGACGAGATCGGCGCTAGCCAAGGGTCGACGCCGATCGTCGTGTGCGACAACACGCTGCTCGGCCCGGTTTTCCAGCGGCCCATCGAACATGGCGCCGACGTGTCCGTCTATTCGCTGACCAAATATGTCGGCGGCCATTCCGATCTCATCGCGGGCGCCGCCATGGGCAGCAAGGCGGTCACCAAGCCGATCAAGGCGCTGCGCGGCGCGATCGGCACGCAGCTCGACCCGCATTCCTGCTGGATGCTTGGCCGCTCGCTGGAGACGCTGTCGATCCGCATGGAGCGGGCCAACGACAATGCGCGCCTGGTCGCCGAATTCCTGCGCGACCATGCCAAGGTCGAGAAGGTGCATTACCTTCCGTTCCTGGGCGAGGAAACGCCGGCTGGCCGCACCTACAGGGCGCAATGCACTGGTGCCGGCTCGACCTTCTCCTTCGATATCAAGGGCGGCGAGAAGGCGGCTTTCGCCTTTCTCAACAACCTGCAGATCTTCAAGCTGGCGGTGAGCCTGGGCGGAACGGAATCCTTGGCCAGCCACCCCGCGGCCATGACCCATTCGGGCATACCCTTCGAGGTGCGCGAACGCATCGGCGTGCTGGAGACCACGGTCAGGCTGTCGATCGGCGTGGAGCACCCGGATGATCTGATCGCCGACCTGACGCAGGCGCTGGCAGCCGTCTGACGCCGCCGGTATCGCGCGGTCCATTAGTCTGCACGTAAGTGTTACTCGCGCGCAGCCATTCGCTCTTATAAGCCTTGTGCCGATACATCCGCGCGCCGGGGAGCCGTGGCTGGATGTCATCAGCAAACGGAGATTCTCATGCGTATCCAATCCTTGGCGCCGATGCTTTCGGCACTGGCCATCTCGGTGTCCTTCCTTACGGCAGCGCCGGCCCTGGCGGAGACGGTGAAGCTGAAAGCGACGCTCGACGGCGCCCAGCAGAACCCGCCGGTGACCACGAAAGGCAAGGGCACCGCAGCTCTTACCTTCGACACGGCCACGAAGAAACTCAGCTGGAACGTCAAATATTCCGGGCTGAGCGGGCCGGCGACCGCCGGGCATATTCACGGCCCAGCCGCGATGGGTGAAAACGCCGGGGTGGCGATCCCGTTCAAGGGCAAGCTCAAGAGCCCGATCAAGGGATCGGCCGTGCTGACCGACGCGCAGGCCGCCGACCTGATGGGCGGCAAGGACTATGTCAACGTGCACACGGCAGCCAACAAGGACGGCGAAATCCGCGGACAGATCGAGACCGCCAAGTAGCGCAAGCCGCATGACAAAAAGGGGCGGGCGACCGCCTCTTTTTTTGTTTGGACTACGCCTTGTCGCGTATCTGCGTCATCGTCTTCGTCGGCGTGATCGCTTCGGGGTCGAGGCGGATTTCCACGATCGCCGGCTTGCCGCTGGCGCGGGCACGTTCGAAGGCGGGAGCGAAATCGGCGGTCTTGTCGACCGTTTCGCCATGGCCGCCATAGGCGCGGGCCAAGGCCGCGAAATCGGGGTTCTTGAGATCGGTGGCGACGACGCGGCCGGGATATTCGCGCTCCTGGTGCATGCGGATGGTGCCGTAGATGCCGTTGTTGACGACGACCACAATGATAGGCAGGTCATACTGCACGGCGGTGGCGAATTCCTGCCCGTTCATCAGGAAGCAGCCGTCGCCGGCGAAAGCGACCACGGTGCGCTCCGGGAACAGCTCCTTGGCGGCGACGGCCGCAGGCGTGCCATAGCCCATCGAGCCTGACGTCGGCGCACCTTGAGTGGCGAAGCGGCGGAAGCGGTGGAAACGATGCACCCAGGTGGCGTAGTTGCCGGCGCCGTTGGTGAGGATGGCGTCGTCGGGCAACATCTTTTCGAGGTAGTTCATGATCGGGCCCATCTGGACCGAGCCGGGGCCGCCTTCCGGTGGCGTCGACCAGTCCAGATAGGCGGCATGCAGCTTTGGCGTCTCGGCTGCCCAAGTCGGCTCCGAGGCCGGTTTGCGCTTGGCGAAAGCTTCGATGAAGGCGGACGGCGAGGCGTTGATCGCCAGTGTCGGGCGGTAGACGCGGCCGAGCTCGCCGGCGTCGGCATGGACATGCACCAGCGTCTGGTCGGGATAGGGGCTTTTCAGCAGCGTGTAGTCGGACGAGGGCATTTCGCCCATGCGGCCGCCGATCAGCAGCACGAGATCGGCCTGCTTGATCGCTGTGGCCAGCTTCGGGTTGATGCCGATGCCGACATCGCCGGCATAGTTCGGATGCAGATGATCGAACAGCATCTGGCGGCGGAAGGAGCAGCCGACCGGCAGCGACCAAGCCTCGGCGATCGTGCGCATTTGTGCAACCGCCTCGGCGTCCCAGCGCGTGCCGCCGAGGATGACGAACGGCCGCTTGGCCTTGGCCAGCAGCTTTTCCAGCGCATCGAGCTCCGCTTCGCCCGGCCGTGTCTCAACCGGCGTGTGCGGCAAGGCGATGGCCGCTTCGACGATACTGGTCAGCATGTCTTCGGGCAGCGAGATCACCACCGGGCCGGGACGGCCCGATGTCGCCACCGCGAAAGCGCGGGTGACGAATTCGGGGATGCGCGAGGCGTCGTCGATCTCGACCACCCATTTGGCGATGTCGCCGAAGAACCTCTTATAGTCCACCTCCTGGAACGCTTCGCGCTCCTTGGCGTGGCTGGCGACCTGGCCGATGAACAGGATGACGGGTATCGAATCCTGCATGGCGATGTGGATGCCGGCCGAGGCGTTGGTGGCGCCGGGGCCGCGGGTGACGAAGCAGATGCCGGGCTTGCCGGTCAGGCGGCCATGGCAATCGGCCATCATGGCGGCACCGCCTTCCTGGCGGCAGACGATGGTGCGGATCGCAGAGTCGTGCAGCGCGTCGAGCACTGCCAGATAGGATTCACCCGGCACGCAATAGATGCGGTCGGTGCCGTTGGCTTCGAGCGCGTCGACGATGAGTTGTCCGCCGGTCTTCATTGTCCAGACTTCTCCAGTTCGGCAAGGATTTCTTGCGTGTGCTCGCCCAGGCGTGGCGAGGGGCGCTCATAGACCAGCGGCGTGCCGGACATCACCATCGGCGCACGCACCGAAGGCAGAAGATTGCCATGG
>NZ_RZPH01001280.1:0-1438 GCF_004022825.1 Mesorhizobium sp. M7A.F.Ca.CA.004.04.2.1 | reverse complement strand
TCGGTATGGGCAAGCTTGGCAGCCGCGAGCTGACCGCCGGATCGGATGTCGACCTGATCCTGCTCTACGACCACGCGTCGGATGCCGAAGAGTCCGATGGCGACAAGCCGCTGGCACCTTCGCATTACTACACCCGCATGACGCAAAGGCTGATCGCGGCGGTGTCCGCGCCGACGGCGGAGGGGGTGCTCTACGAACTCGACCTGCGCCTGCGGCCGTCCGGCAACAAGGGACCGGTGGCCACCCATATCGATGCCTTCAAGAAATACCAGCGCCAGGAAGCCTGGACCTGGGAGCACATGGCGCTGGCCCGCGCGCGCGCCATAGCCGGTGACGCTAGCCTGTGCGGCGAGGTTGAAGCGGAAGTAGCGGCTGTACTTGGCCAGCCGCGCGATGCTGCAAAGGTGATGGCCGAGGCTGCGGACATGCGGGCCATGATCGAGAAGGAAAAGCCGCCGCGCGATCTCTGGGACATCAAGCTTATTCCCGGCGGCCTCATCGATCTCGAATTCATCGCCCAGGTGGCCGTCATTACCGGGCAAGTCGAGACCGGGCGCCGCGCCACCGGCACCGCCGAGATCCTGTCGCGCCTGGCACCGGGCTTCGCGGCTGCCGGGGTGAGGCAGGAGCTTGGCGATGCCTACGCGCTCTATCTGGCGCTGACCCAGATGACGCGGTTGTGCCTCACGGGAGCCTTCGAGCGCGACGACGTTCCGCCGGGGCTTTCGGATCTGCTTCTGGCGGTGACCGACCTGCCGGATTTCGGTGTGCTGGAAGCACACCTCAAGGAGACGTCGCAGAAGGTCAGGAAGGATTTCGATCTTTTGCTTCGTACGGGATGACCGTGAAGCGGTCGTTCGGAGTATCGGACAAAAATGAGACCCTGTTTGGGGAAATCCGATGCTCAAGCAAAGAGATAGAGCCGGCGGAAAATCTCACGCTGCAACCTTGATCGCCAGCACGGCCCTCTTCACCGGAATGCGCACCGACACGATCGTGCCGACACCTTCGCTCGACCGGATCTTCAGCGCGCCGCCCTGAAGCTCGGCCAGCGAACGTGAGATGGCAAGGCCAAGGCCAGACCCGGCATGGCTCTTGGAGAACTGGTTCTGCACCTGCTCGAAGGGCCGTCCGAGCTTGCCGAGCGCCTCCTTGGGGATGCCGCAGCCATTGTCCTCGATCGTCAGCACCAGCGCACCGGATGTGTTGCGGGCCCTGACCGATATGTGGCCGCCCTGGCCGGTGAACTTCACCGCATTGGACAAAAGGTTGATGACGATCTGCTTGATCGCACGGCGATCGGCGACCAGCGTCAGCGCATCGGCAATGCGCGTTTCCACGGTGATGGCCTTTTGCGCCGCCTGCAGCGAAACGACGCGTACGGTTTCGCTGATCAGCGGGCCGAGGTCGATTTCTTCCCGGTCCAGAGAGAACTGGC
>NZ_RZPH01001279.1:0-1440 GCF_004022825.1 Mesorhizobium sp. M7A.F.Ca.CA.004.04.2.1 | reverse complement strand
CCATGCAACGTGCGGGCAAGCGAGGCGGCATAGCGCCAGATGTCAACGGCGCCGCCGATCTCGCCGCGCGCCTGGGCGATCGGCTTGCCCGATTCCAGCGCGTCGAGCCGGGCGATGTCTTCAAGCCGCGCCTCGATCAGGTCAGCCGCCTTGAGCAGGATCGCGGCACGCTCAGCTGCCCTCATGCGCGGCCATGGACCGGTCTCGAACGCCTTGTGGGCGGCCTGCACAGCGGCTTCCACTTCGGCCTCGCCGGCCTGTGCGTAGTGCGAGACGGTGAAGCCGTGGCCGGGACTATTTCGAGCAATCGTGCGGCCGTCGCGGGCATCGACATGCTTGCCGTCGATCAGCAGCCTGTAGGCTTTCGGTGCCGCAGCCGCCTCGGCCGGCATGGCGATCTTGAGTGGGGCGTTCATCTGTTTTCCTCTAGGATCTCGAAAAGGCCGGCTTCTGCTTGGCCTTGAAGGCATCGACGCCGGCCTTGAGATCTCCGGTCAGGGCGATGAAGCCGCTGGCCAGCGCTTCGGTGGCGGCGGCACTTTCCTCGCCTTCGGCGACCGCGATCATCAGCTTGGCGGCTTCCGTCGCCAGTGGCCCGCGCTCGGCGATCTTTTCCGCCCACGCCTGTGCATTAGCCAGCGCCTTGCCGGTCTCG
Source organism: Mesorhizobium sp. M7A.F.Ca.CA.004.04.2.1 (assembly GCF_004022825.1). Taxonomy (NCBI): domain Bacteria; kingdom Pseudomonadati; phylum Pseudomonadota; class Alphaproteobacteria; order Hyphomicrobiales; family Phyllobacteriaceae; genus Mesorhizobium; species Mesorhizobium sp. M7A.F.Ca.CA.004.04.2.1. The sequence continues at coordinate 785 of NZ_RZPH01001279.1, read as the reverse complement.
ACCACCCGATCGACAATGCCCAAGGCCAGTGCTTCAGGGGCGAGAAAGATCTCGCCGCCCAGCGCCATGCGCCGCACCGTCTGCGCGCCGAAGCGGCGCACGGCGCGCTGCGTGCCGGACCAGCCCGGAACGACGCCGATCGAGGTTTCGGGGAAGCCCAATTTTACCTGTGTTTCGGCCACGCGGAAGTCGCAAGCCACAGCCAGTTCGAGCCCGCCGCCCAGTGCATGGCCCGACAAAACGGCGATGGTCGGCTGCCTGAGCCGCGCCAGCCGGTCGAAGACGCGGTGGCCGTAGCGTACCCATTGCACCTGGAAATCGGCGGCACTCATCCGCGCCCACGCTTCAACATCGCCACCGGCGCAAAATCCCTTGCCCTCGCCGCGCAGCAGCACGACGCGGACGCCCTCGGCCATCTCGGCCGCGTCAAGCGCCGTCTCCAACGCGCGCAGCATCGGAATGTCCAGCGCGTTGAATTTCTCCGGCCGGCGCAGCGTGACGACGCCGATGGCGCCGTCGGTTTCAAAGGTGACGAGGTGCTCAGCCATGCGCGCCTCCAAGCGAGGCGCCGCCATTCAGCGACAGGCCTATCGGTTGCTCCTGATAGAGGGCTGCCGGTGTCGTCTTGAGGTTCTTGGCAATGCCCAACGGAATTTCCGACTGCGCCAGCACATCGCGCTGCAGATCGATGCCGGGTGCGAGTTCTGTGACGACCAGGCCCTCCGGCGTCAGCCTCATCACGCAGCGTTCGGTGACATAGGTGATGTCCTGTCCCTGCGCGACTG
>NZ_RZPH01001278.1:0-1442 GCF_004022825.1 Mesorhizobium sp. M7A.F.Ca.CA.004.04.2.1 | reverse complement strand
TTCTTGGTGGTGGTGGCGGCGACCGCGGTGCCGGTCTGCTCAGCCAACTCGTTGGCGTCTTCCTCGGCATCGGCCGCGGTGTCGGCGGCCTCGGGCTCCTCGCCCTGCTCGTCGTCCTCGACCACGTTGATGCCCATGTCGGACAGCATCGCCATCGTGTCCTCGATCTGCTCGGAGGTCACTTCCTCTGAGGGCAGCACCGAATTCAGCTCGTCCATGGTGACATAGCCGCGCTTCTTGGCGGCCTTGATCATCTTCTTGACAGCATCATCGGAAAGGTCGAGCAGAGGGCCATCGGTGGCGCCTTCGCGTTCGGTTTCGACCTCTTCCTTTTCCTTTGTCGCCATAGTCTTTATCTTCTCCTAGCGGCCGAACTTCAAAGCCGCGTAAGCTGTCGGACCAGTCAAATCGGGTGCGCTCGCTTATGAAACGCGCTTCACCGGGCCAGTAACTGCATCAACTCGTTTCGTTTGGTGTATGTCGTTGCCCAAATCGGGTTTCCCCTTTTGGGCGACATGCATTAAGTCCAGATTAACCCTGATATCTGTGGCAGGCGGGCTGCCTGTCCAGTGACCAGTACCTCACATCGCTTATTTCCCGTCGACGCGGGTTCGGGTTAACGTTTCGAATCGTCCTGATTCCGCCAATCTGCCAGAAGGTCAAGCGCCTCTCGCATGATTCGCATGAAAAAAGCGAATCAATTACCCGACTTAGCCCGTTACGCGCCATTTGGACGCGCAACGACGCTTTCTCAATTCACTCGCTTCCAACTAAGCTCGCCCAGCCCTGCCCGAGGAGACGCCAAACCCTTCGATCAGCGCTTCCGTGGCCTGCACATCCTGGAATTGCGCCTGAATTTCGATCAGATGCCGGTAGTTTTCGTCTGTGGGATCGGTGGCGAGCGCCGCTTCCGCCTGTTTCAGCTCCTTATGTAAGGTGCGCGCGCTGCGCTGCAAGTGCAGCGCCTGGCTGAAAGCATCGCGGGCATCTTCAAGGGCGGCGGTCTCCAGCGCCGGCCATTGCCGCATCCGCCGGATCAGCCCGACGGCCCGCTCCCAGATATCGGCACAGCCGGCGCGTTCGATCGTCGCAATCACCGCCTGACGGTCATTGGCCATGTCATGCGCCATCGCATCGAGGATTGCCGCATGCAGCCGCCTCAGGTCGGAGTTGGCGAGATCGAGGAACTCGATATGGGCGAAATTCTCGTCGATCAGCGCCGGATGGTTGATCAACGCCACGATGATCGTCGCCTCGCGCACCGACATCCCCTCGCCGCCGCGTTTGACCAAAGCCGACTGGCCGAGGCTTTCGGTGATCGCAATGCGGCCGCCACCGCCTTTGGCGAACTGCCCGCCGGGCGCGGCCGTCTTGCCCTGGCCCTGTTTCCAGTCCTGCCGACCTTGACGCCCACTGCGCTGCGAGCCGAAGAAGCTCAGCAC
>NZ_RZPH01001277.1:0-1446 GCF_004022825.1 Mesorhizobium sp. M7A.F.Ca.CA.004.04.2.1 | reverse complement strand
GGCAGTAGGCAGTAGGCAGTAGGCAGTAGGCAGTAGGCAGTAGGCAGTAGGCAGTAGGCTACCTGTCGGCGCTGACTTAAATTTTCCTCTACTGCCTATTTCCTACTGCCTATTCCCTGACCTTCGCGGTCTCTGCCAGCCCATGTCTAGCAGGCCCAGCCGGCCAAGCTCCCTGTCCATTGCGCGAGCGACGTCACGGCGCTCGCCGCCGATATCGCGCAGTTGGCGATCGGAGAGATCCTCGACGTTCTGGTAGGTAATGTCGCGGCGGGCGAGGCGTATCGCGACCCGGGCGTGACGCAGCCAGTCGAGAGTTTCGGCCAGCCAGGCCGGGCGGGGTGTCGATGAATTCAAAACGATGATGGACATGGTGTGCTCCGTTCTCCCCGGATATCAAATCCGGCTTGATGATGTTTCGATGGATGGATGATGCCAGATTGAAATCTCTGCGAGAAACGAGTAGTTTTCTCTGGATCATCAAGTTTTATTTGAGGATAGGATGGCTCGTCTTCTGCCCGGGACTCGTGCCTTGAGGACACTGGAAGCAGCGGCCCGGCACCTCAATTTCACCCGTGCCGCCGACGAGCTCGGCCTGACGCCGGCCGCCGTCAGCCATCAGATCAAGGAAATCGAGGATCAACTCGGGCTGGTGCTGTTCACACGCACCAGCCGCACGATCCGGCTCACCGAGGCGGGGACGGTGCTGTTCGACGCCTCGGCCGACGCGCTCGACCTGCTTGGCCGGGCCGTTTCGCGGGCGCAAAAGCTGGCGCGCGGCACCGCCCTTTTGAAGGTAACGCTCGACGCGCAGTTCGCGTCAAAATGGCTGATGCGACGCGTCGACGATTTTCGCAAGCATCACCCCGATATCGAATTGCGATTCGACATTGCCTATGAAGTGCGGGATTTCGAACTCGATGACATCGATGTCGGCATCCGTTTCGGCGCCGGCAAATATCCGGGTCTTCGCACCCACCGGCTGTTCGACAACATTCTCATTCCGGTGTGCAGCCCGAGCCTCTTGACGTCCGGTCCGCCGCTGCGTGAGCCGCGCGACCTCTTCAACCACACGCTTGCGCATATTGAATGGTCGCGGCAAGGCGTGACGTGGCCGAACTGGCGGATGTGGATGGCCGCGGCCGGCATCACTGATTTCGACGACAGCCGGACCGTCGTCTTCGGCAACTCCACGGATGCCGTCCAGGCAGCGCTCGACGGCAATGCCGTTGCGCTCGCCGATTTCGCCATGGTGGCGAACGACCTTTCCCAGGGCAGGCTGGTGCAGCCTTTCGAACTCGGCCTGCGGGTGGCGCCCGAGTTCGCCTACTTCCTGGTCTATCCCGAAAATACCGCCGACGATCCACGCATCGTCGCCTTTCGCGAATGGATGCTCGAGGAAGTCGCCAAGACGCGGACCACGGACAAAGGGCAGTAGGACAGTAGGAC
>NZ_RZPH01001276.1:0-1448 GCF_004022825.1 Mesorhizobium sp. M7A.F.Ca.CA.004.04.2.1 | reverse complement strand
GTCGAACTCACGGTCGAGAGCGAGATCGAGCCGGGGCTTCCGATTTCCAGGGTCGAAGGCGGTGTTTTCAAGGGGCTGGCCACAATCTCGAAATCTGGCGCATTCGGCGACAGCGCCCTCTTCTGCAGGCTCGCGACTCCAGCCCATCGCTGATCAGGACCGTCGCCGGCCAAAGGCATGGGGCGGGTCATTCGCGCCGGTCAAATCACGTCCAACGACGGTTCAGCAGCCCGGGGATATGGGCTCGCCCCCCTCGGAGGGGTTGAAAACATGCCGATTTTCACCGCACCGTTGATTACGAATGACCGCGAAAGAAAACTATTGCGCATTGATGGTTATAAGGCTTAGAAGATGCTCACAATTGACCAATTAGAGGCGTTCATGTCTGGTCCAAGACTCGGCATCACAATGGGTGATCCTGCGGGCATCGGCCCCGAGATCATCGCAAAGGCATGCGCACGGCTGAAACCGCGCCTTGCCGACGGATCGTTGTCCCTTCTCATAATCGGCAGCGTCACCGCGATGCGTGCGATGGAGTCGATTTCCGGGCGCATCGAGGAGGAACAGCCGTCGGCTTCGGCCACCGGGGTTTTTCCGCCGCTAGCCATTCTCGAAGCCGGCCCCGAACGCACACCTATCGAGACAGGCGTCTTGTCGGCGGAAGGCGGGCGCCTCGCCTATCTGGCGATCGAAAAGGCCGTTCGCCTGGCGCAGGCCGGTTCAATTGCGGGCATCGTTACGGCTCCCCTCAACAAGGAGGCGCTCAATCTGGCCGGCTATCATTATGCCGGTCACACCGACATGCTGGCAGAACTGACAGGCGCCCGCGATTCCGTGATGATGCTCGCCCATGGCGATTTTCGCGTCAGCCACGTCTCGACCCACGTCGCGCTGGCCCAGGTTCCATCGAAACTGACCGAACCTCGGTTGCGGCGGGTTATCCAGTTGACGGTCGAGGCGTTGCACGGCCTTGGCATTTCCCATCCCCGAATTGCGATTGCCGCGCTTAACCCGCACGCCGGCGAAGGCGGCATTTTCGGCCGGGAGGATATCGACATCACGACCCCGGTCGTCGCCTCCTACAACTCCGCCGATTTTGCCGTGTTTGGGCCTGTTCCCGGCGATACGGTTTTCGTCAAGTTGCGCGCCCGCCAGTATGACGCGGTGGTCGCGATGTATCACGATCAGGGCCATGTCCCGGTGAAACTGCTCGGCTTCAATGTCGATCCCGAGACCGGTGAGTGGAAAGCGCTCTCCGGTGTCAATGTCACGCTCGGCCTTCCGATCATCCGCACCTCCGTCGACCACGGCACGGCCTTCGACATCGCCGGCAAGGGCATCGCCAATGAGGACAGCTTGGTCGAAGCGATCGAGTTCGCGGTCCAGATGGCCGCGGCGAAATCCAACCCTTAGGCGTCGGCACGCCTGCAACGCACGCAGAACCGGAT
>NZ_RZPH01001275.1:0-1451 GCF_004022825.1 Mesorhizobium sp. M7A.F.Ca.CA.004.04.2.1 | reverse complement strand
GGTCGGCATCGTCGAAGACGAAGGAGGTCGTCTGGTAGATCGGCGTGGCACGCGCGCCGGTCGCCGGATCGGGCTTGGCACCGGCATGGACGGCGAGCGTGTTGAAACCTGGCGTGCGGGTCACTGAAAACCTCCCTTTTGAAACTCTTGAAATCGCCGGGCATTCTTGGCGAAGCATGAGCGCGAATGCAAAGAAGAAAATGCCCTTCGGCGAACGATCTGCGGCCGAGGCCCGAGAAAATGCACTGGTCTAAGGAATAATTTTGCGCCCAAGGCGCATTGCGCATCAGGCCTTGCTTTTGGTGCACGTCGTTATCCCAAAACCGCCGCGCACTTTTAGCGACGTGTCCTACTTCTGGCGCACGCCAAAACTCTGGAATCCCGACCGCATCAGCGGCTTCTTCGACGACAGCACACCGGAATTGACGCCGGTCCAGCCGATCTCGCCGGACAGCTTGCCGTATTCGATCTTGGGGCAGCGGTTCATCACCACCTTGATGCCGGCGGCCTCGGCGCGCGCGGCGGCCTCGTCATGGCGAACGCCAAGCTGCATCCAGATGACTTTCGGCAAGGGATCGAGCCGCAACGCCTCGTCGACGATGCCGGGCACCGCCGCCGGCGCGCGAAAGACATCGACCATGTCGATCGGCTCGGGAATATCGGCGAGCCTCGCATAGGTCATCCGGCCGAGGATCTCCTTGCCGGCCTGGCCAGGATTGATCGGAAACACCGAAAATCCCTTGGCCAGCAGATATTTCAGCACGAAATAGCTTGGCCGCACATCGTTGGCGGACGCGCCGACCATGGCGATGGTCTTCACCGAATTGAGGATGCCGGCGATGTAGGTGTTGTCGTAGCTATCGTGGTTCATGCGGCTTCCTGCGGTAGTGGTATCGGTAAAGTTCACGGCTGAACCCAAGCGAGGCATAGAGAGCGCGAGCCGGCGTGTTGTCGACCACCACCTGCAAGCATGCGGCGTGAACCCCTGCCCGCCGCGCCCAGCCGATGAGGCCGCCGACAGTCTTGCGGCCCAGACCTTGCTGCCTGAAACGGCCATCGGTTTCAACCGATTCCACCACAAGCAGGCCATTGCGGATGACGCCATAGGCCAAGGCGGCAATTTCGCTGTCGCGTTCACAGGATACGAACGCCCGGTCGCCGACGATCAGCCCGGTCATCTCGCGAAAGATGCGGCACTCGGCGTCGTCAAAGGTCCCCATGCGGAACCGCGCCGCGAGCCAGTCCTCGCCCGGCACTTTCGAAACGGTGACCTGCTCATCGCGGACTTCAGCCAGGTCGCCGATCCCGGCATGGAGATGGATCGTGCCGCCTTCCGGCTGGTATCCGCGATGGTCGAGTATGGCTTCGAGCTCGCCGGCGATGTCGGGAACCCGAAACAAGGGCGTCTGGCTGTGGCCGATGTAGAAGGACTCGGCGGCGCCGATGGCAGG
>NZ_RZPH01001274.1:0-1453 GCF_004022825.1 Mesorhizobium sp. M7A.F.Ca.CA.004.04.2.1 | reverse complement strand
CTCTATTCCGAGTTCAAGAAATTCTTCCCGGAAAACGCCGTCGAGTATTTCGTCTCCTACTACGACTATTACCAGCCGGAAGCCTACGTCCCGCGCACCGACACCTTCATCGAGAAGGAATCTTCGATCAACGAGCAGATCGACCGCATGCGCCATTCGGCGACGCGTTCGCTGCTCGAGCGCGACGACGTCATCATCGTCGCCTCGGTGTCCTGCATCTACGGTATCGGCTCGGTCGAAACCTATACGGCGATGACCTTCCAGATGCAGATCGGCGATCGGCTCGACCAGCGCGCGCTGCTCGCCGATCTCGTCGCCCAGCAGTACAAGCGCCAGGACATCAATTTCGTTCGCGGCTCGTTCCGCGTGCGCGGCGACACGATCGAGATCTTCCCGGCCCACCTGGAAGACCGCGCCTGGCGCATCTCGATGTTCGGCGACGAGATCGAGCAGATCACCGAGTTCGACCCGCTCACCGGCCAGAAGACCGGCGAGCTGAAAAGCGTCAAGATCTACGCCAATTCGCACTATGTGACGCCGCGCCCGACGCTGAACCAGGCGATCAAGTCGATCAAGGAAGAGCTCAAGCACCGGCTGGTCGAACTCGAGCGGGCCGGCCGCCTGCTTGAGGCGCAGCGGCTGGAACAGCGCTGCCGCTTCGACCTCGAGATGCTGGAAGCCACCGGCTCCTGCGCCGGCATCGAGAACTATTCGCGCTATCTCACCGGCCGCCAGCCGGGTGATCCGCCGCCGACGCTGTTCGAGTACATTCCCGACAACGCGCTGGTCTTCATCGATGAAAGCCATGTCACCGTGCCGCAGATCGGCGGCATGTATCGCGGCGCCTTTCGCCGCAAGGCGACACTGGCCGAATACGGCTTCCGTCTGCCGTCCTGCATGGACAACCGGCCGCTGCGCTTCGAGGAATGGGATGCCATGCGTCCGCTTTCGGTCGCCGTCTCGGCGACCCCCGGCGGCTGGGAAATGGAGCAGGCCGGCGGCGTCTTCGCCGAGCAGGTCATCCGCCCGACCGGCCTGATCGATCCGCCGGTCGAGGTCCGCCCGGCCAAGACCCAGGTCGACGATGTCGTCGGCGAAATCCGTGACACCACCAAGGCCGGCTACCGCACGCTGGTGACGGTGCTGACCAAGCGCATGGCCGAGGATTTGACCGAATATCTGCATGAACAAGGCATCCGCGTGCGCTACATGCACTCCGACATCGACACGCTGGAGCGCATCGAGATCCTGCGCGATCTGCGCCTCGGCGCCTTCGACGTGCTGGTCGGCATCAACCTGCTGCGCGAAGGCCTCGACATTCCCGAATGCGGCTTCGTCGCCATTCTCGACGCCGACAAGGAAGGTTTCCTGCGCTCGGAAACCTCGCTGATCCAGACCATCGGCCGCGCCGCCAGAAACGTCGACGGCAAGGTCATCCTCTATGCCGACCAGG
>NZ_RZPH01001273.1:0-1458 GCF_004022825.1 Mesorhizobium sp. M7A.F.Ca.CA.004.04.2.1 | reverse complement strand
TCCGTGGGTGAACCCGGCCGCCGTCCGCAGCACCGATGGCCACGACAATCTCGTCGGCAGCCGGGCCGTCGGCGATCTGGAAGTTGGCGGTGATGAAATGCGAGCGGCGACCGTTCTCGCTCTTGTGCATCATCGGCAGCGATAGCAGCGCGCCCGGCGCGTTGCGGGTGTTACAGAATTCGAGATAGGTCGTGCCGCCGACGGCGTCGCGGAAGACATTGCCGAAGCGCAGCGTATGGATCATGGCGGAGGCATGCTCGATCTCGCCGGCGGTTCCGACGGCGGCCGCCTTGCCGTAGCTTTCGATGCGTTCCGCCTGCATCAATCCAATCAGGCGGCTCGTGAGTTCCTGCCCCAGCCGGGGCGCTATGGCGACAATCTCCGGCCGCAAATGCTCGACGAAGCCGCGCCCGGCCCATGGATTGCGCAGGACGGCTGCCACCACGATCGACGTTACCGGCCTTGCACCCGCTTTGCCGCCTTCGATGTGCACTTCCTCGATGAAGGTGCTGACTTTTCGCAATTCCATGATTTGGCCTCCCCAGGTGGAAGCTCAAGATAATGCACGCCAACCGTCGGGTATTCCTCCGGTTCGTAGGAAGAAACGGCGTGCGTCCCGCTTGGAAGCGGTGTAGCGTTCGTATATCCGCGACGGCTTAAATTCGCCCTTCGCGAGCGGCGGAAGATCAGGCGTGGACCACGAATCGCAAATTCTCTCCTTGCGGGACGCCGCCAGCCTCATCAATTCGGGCGGCGATCTCCAGTCCGTGCTGCGCCATCTCGTGCTGGCGGCCTGTCGTCATGCCCAATGGACTTTAGGCTCGATCATGGGCATCGACGCCGCCCACGGCCACGCCTATGTCATCGTGCGCCACGACCCGACGCTCATTCACCGCACGTTGCCGGACCGTTGGGAGCTGGCCACCAGTCCCTCGATCGTCGCGCTCAACCGCAACGAGCCGGTCTACATCAGGGACGCGCGCGTATCGGAGGAGTTCCCGGGCTACCGCCGAGAAGCCTTCGAGCGCGACTACCGCAGTGTTCTGGTCATGCCGATGAACTGCGTCGACGAAGACGGCCGGCCGATGGTGCTGACCGTCGTTTCGCGCGAGATCACCGAAGTGACGGCGCAGGATATCGCCTTCATCGGCATGATCGTGCATCTGGGTGAGATCGCGGTCGAGAAGCAGCATCGGCTGCGCCAGGAGAAGCAGGCCGGCGAGCGTCTGCAGCGCGCCCTATCGGCGCACACCTCGCTTCTGCAGCAAGCCTTGTCGGACGGATCGGTGGCCTCGCTCGCCGAAAAGGTCAGCGAGCTGCTACCCAATCCTGTGGTGGTGATCGATTTCCATGCCAATCTGGTTGTCGCCGGCCGTTCCCCGAGCGAGGCGCATTTCGACGCCGCCTCCTGGCAGCAGGCGGTGAGCGGAACGCTCAGCCGGCAGATCTTCAAGATAG
>NZ_RZPH01001272.1:0-1460 GCF_004022825.1 Mesorhizobium sp. M7A.F.Ca.CA.004.04.2.1 | reverse complement strand
GGTCAGGCCCTGGAACGGTTTGGGCATGAACGTCGCGCGCAGGCCATGCTTCTCGGCGATCGACTTGACCATGAACTTGAAGAAGGAATGCTTGTCCGCGGTCGCCAGCGCGTCGTCGAAGGCCCAGTTCATCTCGAATTGGCCGTTGGCATCCTCGTGGTCGTTCTGGTAGGCGCCCCAGCCGAGCGCCAGCATGTGGTCGCAGATCTCGGCGATGACGTCATAGCGACGCATCACCGCTTGCTGGTCGTAGCAGGGCTTTGAGGCCGTGTCGTATTCGTCGGAAATCGTCTTGCCGTCGGGCGAGATCAGGAAGAACTCGGCCTCGACGCCGGTCTTGACGTGCATGCCGTCGCTGGCGGCTTCCGCGATCAGCCGCTTCAGCGTGTTGCGCGGCGCCTGGTCGACCTCCTTGTCGTCCATGATGCAGTTGGCCGCGACCCAGGCGACTTCCGGCTTCCACGGCAGCTGGATCACCGAATCCGGATCCGGCACCGCCAGCATGTCGGGATGTGCCGGCGTCAGGTCCAGCCAGGTGGCGAACCCGGCAAAGCCGGCGCCATCCTTCTGCATGTCGGCGATCGCCTGTGCCGGCACCAGCTTGGCACGCTGGCCACTGAACAGGTCAGTGTAGGAAATCATGAAATATTTGACGTTTTTCGCCCTTGCGAATTCTGCAAGATCAGTTGCCACGATAGTTCCCCATTTTTATCGATTGTTGTTCCCGAGTATGCGGGAGTCGGCCCTTCGTTGATTAGAAGCCGTTCTTCCCCGGTATCCAGTTGGTGCCGGCCAGCGGCACGCCGGCCATGGCGGCTGCCTCGATCGTCAGCGCGACGAGGTCCTCGGGTTCGAGATTGTGCAGGCTGTTCTTGCCGCAGGCACGCGCGATGGTCTGCGCTTCCAGCGTCATCACCTTGAGGTAGTTCGCCAGCCGGCGCCCGGCAGCCACCGGGTCGACCCGCTTCATCAATTCGGGGTCCTGCGTGGTGATGCCGGCGGGGTCGCGCCCCTCGTGCCAGTCGTCATAGGCGCCGGCGGTGGTGCCGAGCTCGTTATACTCCGCCTCCCAGCGGGGATCGTTGTCGCCGAGCGCGACAAGGGCAGCCGTACCGATCGAGACCGCGTCGACGCCGAGCGCCAGCGCCTTGGCGACATCGGCGCCGTTGCGGATACCACCGGAGACGATCAGCTGCACTTTGCGGTGCATGCCCAGATCCTGCAGCGCCTGCACCGCCGGCCTGATGCAGGCAAGCGTCGGCATACCGACATTTTCGATGAACACTTCCTGGGTGGCGGCGGTGCCGCCCTGCATGCCGTCGACGACAACGACATCGGCGCCGGCCTTCACGGCAAGCGCGGTGTCGTAGTAGGGCCGGGCGCCGCCGACCTTGACGTAGATCGGCTTTTCCCAGTCGGTGATTTCGCGCAGTTCCAGGATCTTGATCTCGAGATCGTCG
>NZ_RZPH01001271.1:0-1460 GCF_004022825.1 Mesorhizobium sp. M7A.F.Ca.CA.004.04.2.1 | reverse complement strand
GCGTAATGTAACCTTTGCGCGCGGTGGAGACGCTCCACCGGTAAACCGACGCGCCATATCTGACGGTCATCGTCTGCGAAGACACGTCAATATTTGCAACGAGGCTGGCTGCCCAGCCCTGCCCCGAAGCACCGAACAGCATCGCAACAAACACGGCTGCCATGAGAACTGTCTTTTTCATGCGATCAAACCCCTTTGATTGCCCCTAACCTGCCTGCCCTCAAATTGTCTCTCATCTTTTTAATGGCAGATGAACGGGCTAACACACACACCTTGACCAATTCGCCAATCCAAAGCAGCGAATTTGAACGATTTCCCGCAATAGTTGCCGCAACGACACGCCGCACAGGCTCGATCACCAACGGGCTTGCAAAACCGCCGAGATCGCTGCTCAACTCTGGGCATGAACGAGCGACTCCTCCGGGCAATCGATGACAGGCGCGACGATGTCGTCGCGCTGACCACTGAGCTGATCCGTTTTCCGACCATCAATCCACCCGGCGAGGCCTATCGGCCATGCGCCGAATATCTCGGCGCGCGGCTGAAGAAGAGTGGTTTCGAGACCGAATTCATCCGCGCCGAAGGCACGCCCGGCGACACCGACCGCTACCCGCGCGTCAATGTCGTTGCCCGTTTCGACGGAAGATCGTCAGGCGCCTGCGTCCACTTCAACTCGCACATCGACGTGGTCGAAGCCGGCGACGGCTGGACCGTCGATCCTTTTGCCGGCATCGTCAAAGACGGCAAGGTCTATGGTCGCGGCGCCTGCGACATGAAGGGCGGACTGGCCGCCTCGATCATCGCAGCCGAAGCCTTCCTGGAAGTCTTCCCCGACTTTCCCGGCGCCATCGAAATATCCGGCACCGTCGACGAGGAGTCCGGCGGCTTCGGCGGCGTCGCCCATCTGGCCAGACTAGGCTATTTCTCAAAACCCAGGGTCGACCACGTCATCATTCCCGAGCCGCTCAACAAGGATCGCATCTGCCTCGGGCATCGCGGCGTCTGGTGGGCGGAGATCGAGACCAAGGGCGAGATCGCGCACGGCTCGATGCCGTTTCTCGGCGACAATGCGGTGCGCCACATGGGCGCCGTGCTGAGGGCTTTCGAGGACGAGCTGTTCCCTGCGCTTGACCGTAAGATGACGCGCATGCCGGTCGTGCCCGAAGGGGCAAAACGCTCGACCATGAACATCAATTCGATCCATGGCGGCCAGACCGAGGACTTCCGGCCCGGCCTGCCGTCGCCCAACGTGCCCGACTCCTGCCGGCTGACCATCGACCGTCGTTTCCTGCTGGAGGAAGATCTCGACACCGTCAAAGGCGAAGTGACCGGTATTCTCGACCGGCTAAAGCGCGAGCGGACAAAATTCGACTACGAAATCCGCGACCTGATGGAAGTGCTGCCGCTGATGACCGAGCGCGACGCCCCGGTGGTCAAGGCGGTTGCGCAAGGCATCATGG
>NZ_RZPH01000126.1:0-9306 GCF_004022825.1 Mesorhizobium sp. M7A.F.Ca.CA.004.04.2.1 | reverse complement strand
TCACAAGGCCGCGCACGCGCTCAGGAGCGGATCGCACCTTGTTCTTGTCCAGGATGTGCTCACCGATGCGCCGAACCTAAGGTCGACTTTGGTCTCGCCGACCGATGCGTCGCAGGTCGCGTGTGCAAAGCTGCAGAACAGCTCCGGCAGCCGCATGTTGAAACGGACCGCCACCTAAAACACACCGCTCATCAGCTTCACAACTCTGGTGCGCCCGGTAGGGGGCCAGGCCAGCAGCACAGATCGCGACGCCCTCTGGCCTGTCAGTCAGGAGTTTGCCACAGCAACGAAAAGCGATTGTCCCTGCCGGTCGATACGGAACAGCATTGGTCTTTTCTGCTGACGGGATTTCGCCCATTCCTCACGGACGTCGGACGGCTGGGTCATGTTTCGGTTGTTGGCCGACACGATAACGTCGCCTGGCCGGATGCCGCTTTCGGCTGCAAGACTGTTGGGAGCGACATCCTGGACGAACACGCCCGTCCTGTCGGCCTGCAGGCCGAGTTGCTGGCGCGCATCGTCCGGAATGGGGCTCAGTGATAGACCAAGGCGCTGGTCTTCTGTCCCCAGGCTTGGAATGGTACCGGTCGGTTCCTCCTGATCCCTGCGCTGATCGACAGTCAGTGACAATTCCTGGTGTGTGCCGCCCCGGTTCATTGTTACGGTCACTTTCGATCCCGGCTTTTGGCTTGCTGCCGCCAGCGTCAGGTCATGGACGCCTTGGATGTCCTTGCCGTTGAACCGGGTGATCACGTCGCCGGCCTGGATTCCCGCTTTCTGCGCCGGGCTGCCAGCCTCGACAGAGGCAACCAGCGCTCCCTTGGCGCCCGGCATTCCGAGCGCCTCGGCGATGGAGGGCGTGATCTCCTGAAGACGCACGCCGATGAAGCCGCGCTCGATGCGGCCAGTGCTGATCAGCTGGTCGACGATAGTCCGAGCGGTACGCGAGGGCACCGCGAACCCAATGCCTATGCTGCCGCCTGACGGCGACACGATTGCCGTGTTGACGCCGATGACTTCGCCGCGCGCGTTGAACAAAGGACCTCCCGAGTTACCTCTGTTGATCGAGGCGTCAGTCTGCAGGAAATCGTCGTAAGGACCGGCCTGGATATCGCGAGAGCGGGCAGAAAGGACGCCGACAGTGACCGTGCCCCCGAGGCCGAAGGGACTGCCGATGGCGATGGTCCAGGCCCCTGGTTGCATCGCGTCCGAATCCCCCCAGGCCGTCGCCGTCATGTTGGGCCGAGGATCGACTTTCAATACCGCGATGTCAGTTGCCGGATCGCGGCCCACCACCCTGGCGGGCGCCGTCTCCTTGTCGGAGAACACGACATGAATCTCAGTTGCGTCGGCGACGACATGGTTATTGGTGACGATGTAGCCTTCGGGACTGATCACAAAGCCGGAGCCGAGTGCTTCCCGCACCTGGGGCTGGATACGCCCTGCCCCGTCGAAGGGATTGAGAAAGCCGTTGAGCGTCGTTTGATCCTGGATGATCTGCTTGGTCGTGATGGCGACAACGGCTGGCAGCTTCTGACGCACAATTGCGCTGAAGTCGTTCGGAATTTCCTGTGCGGTGGCCGGAGCAAGGCCGCCAGTCGAGAGCATCAGGGCTCCTGTGATCAAGCCAATGCACAAGTTCCTGGAGAGGTAAGACATGACTGGTTCTCCTGCCGGATTCGGGTCCTTGATTTTCGTCCGACGCCAGAACTGAGATTCTCGCCGATTGTTTCACCGGCCCGATAAAATGGTTCTAAGGCGTTGACGACGGGGATGTGACCCGTGCCGAGCCATTGAAACCTGCTTGAGACGTTCCAAAATTTCGTCTGGCGGGAATCGCGAGAGCCGCCAAACTCAACCACGCAGGAGATTGTCTGAAGCGGAGGACCATCAATGGAAGCAGCCATTTCGACCCATTTTGCCTCGATTGAACCCGTGGCCCCTGACGTTTTTCTGGACCGCTTGCTGCATCCGGCACGGCATTTCAAACACCCCCACGACGTTTTGGCCGACGTTGCCCTGGACGTTCAGGAGAAGCGCGCCATCCTTTCGTCATGGGCGTCGGATGCCTGCGCGGTAGAATCCGTGCCAGCGCTTCGCATGCTGCCGGGGGCGGGTGAACCGGTCAGCTTCGATGCGATCATGGATGCGTTGCAACAATTGGATCAATCGGAAGAGCTTGCCGGTCCTGATGGCAGTGACAGCGCGGTGGTGGCCGGGTTCGTGCCATTCATCGATCGGATTTAAGCGCCACATAATTGTTCCTGCACCATGGATCCGTCGGCGAGTGACCCCGCCGGCGGGAGGGCGGCATGGGTGCGTCGCCCGGACTGCCGCTGAAAATTTTCCTATTCTTCCTCTTGAAGGTGCAAGTCGCGATTCTAAATTTGATAGTCGCCGGTCGCCCGATGGGGCCGGCAGACCAGGAGGCGGCAAGGCTCTTGGCGCCTCCTATGATCCATGTTGCTCAAAGGAGGATGTGGTTATGAACCTCGATTTTACCCCCCTGTACCGGTCCAGCATCGGCTTCGACCGCATGGTCGACATGCTTGAGAATGCGAGCCGTGTGGCCTCGTTCGACAACTGGCCGCCCTACGATATCGCCAAGGTTGATGATGATGACTATCGCATCACCATGGCGGTCGCCGGTTTCTCGCAGGACCAGCTCACCATCACTTACCAGCCCAACATGCTGGTCGTGAGCGGGTCGCAATCGGGCGATGAGAACGGCCAGTATCTCTACCGCGGCATTAACGGGCGCGCTTTCGAGCGTCGGTTCGAACTGGCCGATCATGTCAAAGTTGCTGGCGCCAGCCTCGAGAACGGGCTGCTGAGCATCAATCTCAAGCGCGAGGTTCCCGAGGAGATGAAACCGCGCAAGGTCGAGATCTCCAGCGGGGCTCGCATGCCGAAGATCGAAGCGCCCAAGGTCGAGACCGAGAAGCTGGCGGCCTGAGCAATCCACTATGAAGGCATCGCTTGAGCCGGGCGTCCGGCCCGGCTCAGAGACCTACGAAAGGAGAAAGACAATGAGCGTACGTGACTTGATCCCATGGGGCCGGGGCAACGGAAACTCGGCGCCCAGTCTCTTCCCTGATGGAGATCGAGACCCCTTCGTCTCCCTCCACCGGGAGGTAAACAGGCTGTTCGATGACGCCTTCCGCAGCTTTGGCGCCAGACTGCCGGCCTTCAGTCCCTCTTTTGCCGCCACTTGGCCCAGCGTGGAGATTTCTGACACGGACAAGGAAGTCCGCGTCACGGCGGAAATACCTGGCCTGGACGAGAGCGACATAGAAGTCCTGCTGGACAACGGGGCGCTCAAGCTTAAAGGCGAGAAGCGTTCCGAGACCGAGGACAAAGACCGGCAGTTCTCCGAGCGCTTCTACGGTCGCTTCGAGCGCCTCATTCCGCTCGGCTACGAGGTCGAGGAAGACAAGGTCAACGCCGCCTTCAAGAACGGGGTGCTGACCGTGACCTTGCCCAAGACCGAGCGGGCGCAGGCGAAGGCCAAGCGGATCGCAATCAACGGCAAGAACTGACGCACGGCAGTATGAGCAGCGGCCGTAACGGCCGCTGCTCATACCACCCTTCATTATGGGAGGGACAGACAATGGAGACAGTTCAAAGCAGCGACATCAGAAACCCAACCAAGACCTCCGGCCGGCCGGACAATGACAATCGGCCTCGTCTCGACGAGCCGGCTTTGTCAATGGGGCGGTCAGTGTTTCCGGATGGCGTGACGGCACGGATCTACCAGCCATGCCGCTCGGCCACGACCTCAGCAAAGCCCCGCAAGGACTGGCGATTGATTTTCGAACCTCGCACAGCCCCGTTCATCGAGCCGCTGATGGGCTATACGGGCGGCCGGGACACCCTGACCCAGGTTCAACTGGATTTTCCGACGCTTGAGGCGGCGATCCGTTATGCGGAGCGCCAAGGCCTCAACCACGTGGTGCAGGCTCCATCTTCTGGCTGCCAGGCCAAGGTCAGCAACAGGCAAGCATCGGAGCAGAGGCACGTCTTTTCCGACGTGGTTTGGCAACGGCTGCAATTGGCATGGCTTCAGGCAAGCCACAACTATGGCGCTGGTGCAAAGGCAGCGCACATACAGACGGCGCTTTCCGAGCCCGAGACATTCTACGCCTCTCCGATGGAGGTCGTGGATGACCCGGTACTCGCACTCGACGAGAAACTTGCCGTGCTCAAGAACTGGGCCTGGAACGAGTACCTGATCGACCTGGCCACCGCAGAAGGCATGCCGGAAAATGCACGTCCGACGCGACGGGACGAGGTTGAACTCGCTCTGCTGGCCTTGGAGGGCCGCACCCAGAGATTCCAGACTCGGCTCAGCCCGGTATGCTCCCGGATAGCCGCATGACTGGAGGCAAGAATGGACCCACTGATCGACTTCGACGCCCAACGTACGATCCCGAACCCCTTCGCGCTTGCGGTCGCGGCAGCGGGCCGGGCGCGCGGCGCAGCGCCCCGGTTGGCGGCCAGCCCGAAGAGCCGGCCGCATCTCGCATTGAGTGAGATCGCCGGCAATGCGTTCGAACCTCGGGAGATCGAATCCTTCCTCCTGACTGAGCCGATCTCGCCGAAGGGCTGCGTCCGTTTCAAATCGGGACCCAAGAAGCTTTGCGGCATCGGGCCGAACAGGCCCGCTGCCGCACCCGCCCTCGACTCAAGGGCGGTACATTGACGTACTGAAACGCAGGAAAGGAGAATGATCGATGTTGAAGAATCTCACTTCCGACAGCAGCAGGCCGGCGCTCGATGTCGTAAATATCCTTGCCGGCATCGCGCTGGCGCTCTCGCCCTGGCTCCTTGGCTATGCTGCCGATGCTGTTGCCGTCTGGCACGCCTTCATCGCGGGCGTAATCACCGTTCTGATCGCGGCGCGCGCGTTGGTGGCGTTCCACAAATTTGAAGAATGGGCGAACCTTGTCGTCGGCCTGTGGATTGTGGCCGCACCTTGGGTGCTTGGCTTTGCCGGCCTGGCGGCAGCAATGTGGTCGCACGTCATCGCTGGCGTTGTGGTTGCGGCCCTGGCAGCAGCCAGCCTTTGGCTCGCGAACAACCGACCGCTTTCTGCAGCCTGATCATAGCCGCTGGCGGGTCCGGATCTTCCGGGCCCGCTCTTTTTTTACGCGCGAGACCACAATCGATGCTGATGCCGTTCCGGTTCGGCGATCTATCCCGCGTTTGTGTGAAGTGGCCGCCATGGACATGAGTAACAGGAAACACAGTTCAACCTCTGGTACTGGATCGGCCCTTCGCGGGGCTGCTGCACTCCAGTACATCTTGACGCGAATTCCCATAGCCGGTTCGAGGCCGCCCTGCTACGCGAGGGCAAGATCGCCGACGTGCAGGTTGGTGGCTCGAAGCCCTCGCGGACTGAACCGACGCGCGGCAGCGGGATGGGGTGCACGGCGACACGATTGCCAAGAGGCTGCTGGGCTCGGCCGGCCACTTCTCTCTTGAACTGAAAAGAGGCATTTCCAATATCCTCTCTGTGCCGAGAAGGCGTCACGCGGACCGGCATGCTTTTGCCGAGGAAAATCCTGCGTCACCCGAAGAGGCACAAGCGTCGCTTTAGGCTGGAAGGGAGGTCACGATGGAAAGCGCTACGTTCAAACAGCCGATTTTTGTACGAGATGACAGTCTCGTCCTCAGAAAAATCGGTTGCGTCATGGATGCCATAGAATTTCTGGAAGAATGGCCGGTCGAAAGGCGCGGCCTTCTCCACGGGGCGGCGTGTGATACATGCTACTCGGCATATGATGGTCGCAAGTCTGTCGAGGCCGCGCACAAGACGTTTGTGACCTGGGCACGCAGGGTGGGTGTGATCGAAGACATTCCCGTGGCGCCGCCTTGGATGACAGGGCCGAAGATTGGCGGTGCAGACGAACTTATAGAAAGTGACCGTTAAACGCCCTGCGGCGGCAATCATGCGTTGACTTCGGCGCTATCGAAAGCCTAAGTCCCGGCTCCGCCCTCACGTCCAAGGCATTTTAACCCACCGAGGTTTCTAAATGGGCGAAAAATACACCAAAGCGCGTGAGCACTTTTTTGCGGCCGTTCGCGCGTTAGCGGCCTCTTCCGACAGCATTCAAACGCGGCTGATAGACGCCAACGTAAATATTTTGAACGTCACGATCGATGAATTCGACGGCGACCGAGAGCTCAAATTCAAGTTTGCGAAATTGTTAGACCTTCTGGCCGTCGATCAGGACGATATGGAGACTGTCGCTCTTGAGACCGCCGCGCATATGACTGATTTTGAAGCGACTAAGGTCGCGGATCTGATTTGCGATTTTTACTATGAGATCACCTAGCTCCGCGCGAGTTCACCCGCCGCGCGGCATGCGCCAGATGCCTGACTGACAGGCCGTGACCAGCGATCCCACGCGGCCGCTGCCGTACTGGTGCCACCCGAAGCCAAGCCCATGAGCTCCAGCGGGTACCCTCGGCGCTGGCTGCCTTCACTCCTGCATCATCCTTTAGCTTGCCGACAGGAATAGTTAGTGGGGAGCGACAAAGAGATGGCCGGTCGCGCGTGATGGCGCGGCTCGGCCTGAGAAGTAATTGGATCGGGCGGCCGAAGGACATCCCCCCTGCCATCGCTTTCGGCCGCAAGCGACTTCTCGGCGCCCGCAAACTGCCTGCGCTTGTCGGCCAGTTCAGCAGTGAATGCGAAGCTTTTGCCACCACGAGATTGGTAGATCCCATGCTCAAGTGCAGAGACCAGCTTTGCAATAGCGAAAGCCCGGCATCCTGGCGAACAACGGCACCCTTCAATCACGGCCGGGTAGGTTGAGCTCTATCCAGGCTGGCGCATGATCACTCGGTTTTTCCCAGCCGCGCAAATCAGCGTCCACGCCGGCATCACGTAATCTGGACGAAAGTGACGGGCTGACGAGGAGATGGTCCATGCGCAGGCCGGAGCTCCTGTCGAAACCGCCACGATACGAAAAGTTCCAATACGTATAGATGCCCTTCTCCGGATGGATACGGCGGACAGCATCGATCCAGCCATAACCAAGCATTTCGGCGTAAGCTTGCCGGCTCTCCGGAAAGTAGACCGCATCGCCTAGCCAACGTCCTGGCACCGCGGCATCGATCGGCGTTGGCACGACATTATAGTCGCCGCACAGAACGCTCGGGGAGCCTTCCCTGAGCAGTACCTGGCTGTAGCTGATCAGACGATCGAACCATCGGAGCTTGTAGTCGAATTTCGGGCCAGGCGCTGGATTGCCGTTGGGCAGGTACAGACAGCCGATCACGATCCCATCCACCTCCGCCTCGATATACCGGCTGTGAGTATCGTCAGGATCACCCGGGAGGCCACGCCGACGCTCCAGCGGCTCTTTCCCTCGGGCGAGTACAGCTACACCGTTATAAGACTTCTGCCCATGCCAGACGGCACCGTAACCGGCGTTCCTGATGGCTTCGGCGGGAAATTTCTCATCCGAGGTCTTCAACTCCTGAAGGCAGACGATGTCATAGTTGGTCTGACCTAGCCATCTGATGAGCACCGGCAGGCGACCGTTCACGCCATTCAAATTGAAGGTCGCGATGCGTGTCATTGCATTATGCCGGCGGCGGGGTTGTCAGTCTTGCAGGCAGCCTCGCCAATAACCGCCGCTCCTTTTCTATACCGGCGCAAATCTCGCGCCTGGGCTGGCGACCGATGTGTCTCGATGCCATGTTTTACCTCCTGCGCCCTCCCCTCTTCTGGCACGCGACCGATCCTTTGGGGAGGCTCGCCCGCAGCCGCTCTCTCGTTCGATTTAGACGGTGTTGTCCTCTCAGCTCCTTAACCGCGGTACGGGGGGAAAGTTTCACTACAGCTTTGGCATTTCGCGTGGGTTCAGGGGTCCGGAGGCTTGCTAGGCAGATGAACTTTTAGGGCCGTCACTGCGTTGCCTGCGACAAAACGCGAACGATGCATTGTGATGGATTACAACCCACGTCCCGGGCCGCAGAAGCAGGAGGCAAGTGGCGCCGAAGCCCGCTTTTCCTTCGATCGAATGGCGGTCGAGCGGTTTCAGCAGGCTTTTCCGCGCGCGAGATGGAGTGACGAGCGCAAGAGCTGGTTCGTGCCCGGCACAACGGCAGCCCGGCGGATTGACCGGTGGCTAGCGCAAGAGGCAGCGCTACGACGCCCGACGACGACAGCAAGGGACGAGATGCCTTCGCCTTCGATCCAATATCGAGCCAATATCTGGACATCGCGGACGACCTGCGCATTCGTACGCCCTACTCGAGGACAGTGCTTGAAGAGTTGCGTGCCGTCCCGTGGTCGAGTTGGGACGACGAATTGCGGGCCTGGAGAGTTCCATTTCGCTCATATGACGAGCTCCGGCGCCGGTGGCCAAGCATCGAAAAAGCTGCTCGCCATGCCGAGCCGGAGGAAAGAAAACGGCGACGTGTGGACGCCAGAAATACTGAAGGCTACAGAGCCTCGCGCCAACTGGCTGCTGAACGCCGGCGTCACCGCTACCCGTTGCCAACTCACGATCAACCTCACCTGGGTCGCGCTGTCGCAACCGAGCTCTACGGGGTCGTCGTCTTCACCGACATTTCCGGTGAAGTGGTCGCGCCATCAGACGCAACTTCCCTTTATCCTCACGCAATGGCTTCGAACGGCGAATTCGTTTGGGGCAGATGGCGCTCCGCTACACTGGGCGAACTTGTAAGGACATGGCCCGCAAGGGTGGCCGCTGGCCCGACCGAACGCCTGAGGGGTTGGTGGTGGCCAACACTTGCCGAGCTTAGAGTTGCCCGTCGAAAAGCCCGCAGTCGAGAGCGTATTGGGCGAAGTCGCAGCCGGCAGATGTGACGCTCGCATCCGGCCGTGCGGCTGGCACGAAGGTCGCTAATCGGGCTCTCCGTCGAGCGGACCTCAGGCACGTTTACGGCAGCACGAGGTCGTAGCGTTGAATGATGGGCGTGTGTTTCGGCAGAGAATTCAGCCCCCCGCTCAAGCGTCAGCTTCGCCAGTTTCACTCCGGCCGAGCTATTCCCGAAGGAACGGGGCGCCATGAAAGCCGTTGGATGCTTTTCAGCGAGAAGTCGTCATGCACCTCTTCCAAATCCTGCTTCCGCGCGCGGACAATGACGGCCGGCCATTTGAGCGGGAAGCTTTCGATCGGGTCAAGGAAGAGCTGGCTGCCCGGTTCGATGGCGTGACTGCCTACCTTCAGGCGCCAGCGGAGGGGTTGTGGCAAAAGGGTGCCGACTCCGCCATCGACGAAATTGTCATCTTCGAGGTCATGGCGGAAGAAGTCGACTTGTCCGATT
>NZ_RZPH01001270.1:0-1462 GCF_004022825.1 Mesorhizobium sp. M7A.F.Ca.CA.004.04.2.1 | reverse complement strand
TTGCCGACGAAGCCATTGATGCGGGACGCACGATCCGGGCCCTGATGGTCCCAAAAATTGTGGAACATCGGCGTGGCAACGATCAGGAACACCAGCAGCACCGCGGCCGCGAGTGCCGTCCACAATCCTGCGATGACCAGCACGCCGGCGGCGATCTGAAGCACGATGCCGAGCCACAGCGCCAATCTTGCCTGCGGCACGCCGCGCGCAGCCATCATCTGGGTCAGGAAGGCCGCGTTCTGGATGTTGCGCAGGCCGGCGAAGACGAAGGCGCCGCCGAGCAACAGGCGAGCGAGAAACAACAAGGTTGAAGGCAAATCGGCAGGCATCAAACGCTCCCTTGGAAAGTGGAGCGCCGTCTTTCGACGGCGCTCCCAACATAAATGGACAATCAGGCGGCCTTGGCCGCCGGCATCGGGTGAATGGCCTGGAACGGAATGCACAGCCGGTTCCAGGTGTTGATCATGCCGAGCGCAACGGACAGCTTGACCAATTCCTCTTCCGAGAAATGCTCGAGCGTCTTTGCATAGAGCTCGTCCGGCACGCCATTGTTGGCGATCAGGGTGACGGCCTCGGTCCAGGCCAAGGCGGCGCGTTCGCGCTCGGAAAACAGCGGCGATTCCTTCCAGGCTGAAACCAGGTAGAGCCGCTGCTCGGTCTCGCCGTCGCGCCTCGCCTCGCGGCTATGCATCTCGACGCAGTACGAGCAGCCATTGATCTGCGACGCTCTGAGTTTGATCAGGTGCAGCAGGCTCACCTCGAGCCCGCATTCGTCCACCGCCTTGTTGAGCGCCGACACGGCCTTCATGATCTCCGGCGCCTTGGCGAAAAATTGCAGCCTCTGTTTCATCTTCTTGTCCTTTCAAATCTGCCTGGGTTTGGGTCGGCGGGGTTAACTGGATTTCTGCGGCCGCTGGTGGCGCTCGACGAAGGCGCAGCTCGCGGCAAGTGACCTGGGATCGCCTTCTGCCGCATAGGTGGCCACGATATCGGACAGCTTGGTCTCGGCGAGCGCGGCGCGATAGGCGCGCTCGGCCTTCAGCATCGCCGCGTTGATGCCGCAGGGTTTGACATAGGCTGAAGCATCGAGCTTCACCGGACCGCGCTGGCGTATCTCGCCGCAACGGAAGGCCGGCTCGCGGCCCTCGACGGCCAGCACGATGTCGAGCAGCGTGATGCGCTCGGCCGGCCGCGCCAGCCGATAGCCACCGGCAGGCCCGGGCACCGATTCCAGGATGCGCGCGGCGCTCAGCATGTTGAGATGCTTCAGCAGATAGCTAGGCGACAGGCCAAAGGCCTCGGCGAGAGCAGCGCCAGGCATGGTGCTGTTCCCCTCCACACTCGCCAGCGTGGCAGCGCAATGGATGGCTGCCTCAACGCCCTCGCCCAGTTTCATTGGATCGGCTCCTTTATCATGGATATATATTATCGTGGATAATTCTTATCTGCAATAGGAAAATGC
>NZ_RZPH01001269.1:0-1467 GCF_004022825.1 Mesorhizobium sp. M7A.F.Ca.CA.004.04.2.1 | reverse complement strand
GCCGGTGATCGGCGACACCGGCGCCCAGCGTTCCGATACCACGCCGTCTGCGACCCAGGCCGGATCGCGCGGCGCCCGCACCGCCCTGGACAGCAGCTGCCGCACCTTGCCCTGATCGCCGGTCTCGGCCTCCTCGATGTCGGCGAGCAGCAGATAGGCGCCCTCGCGGCGGTCCATCCGGATCGCCGCCTCGGCCTCGCGGCGGGCGGTCGAGAAGTCCTGTGCGTCGAGCGCGGCGCGCGCCACCGTCATCGACGATTCGGCGTGGTTCTTCTTCATTTCCTGCAGCTTCTTCGCCCGGTTGAGGCGGTCGAGCACCGCGTCGCCCGGCCTTGCATGGGTATAAAGCTCGGCGATTTCCGGATGCGGCTCGGCCTTCCAGGCTGCCTCGAGTATCTTCGAGCCCTTGCGCACATCGTTCTGCTTGAACAATGCGGCAGCCGCGGCAACGGCGGCGGGCGCGAAGTCCGGCCGCAGCTTGTTGGCCTCGATCGCCGCAGTCCTGGCGGCGGCGGGATCGCTGTCGGCAAGCGCCTGCGCCTTGGCGGTCAGCAGCACGGCGCGGCGGCGGTTGGCGGCATCGCGTTCGATCTGCCGTGTCGATTTCTGCGCGTCGACCAGTTTCAGGGCGCCGTCCCAGTCGCCGCGCGCGGTCAGCTCTTCCAGCGTCGATTCCGCTGCCCAGGCCAGCTGCGGCGCCATCACCGCGGCACGGCCGGCATAATGCCTGGCGGCGTTGCGGTCGCCAAGCCGTTCGGCTTCCAGATAAAGCCCGCGCAAGCCTAGCAGCCGCATTTCGGGATCGTCGAGCATGCTCTCGAATTTCTGTCGCGCGCCTTCATGATCGCCTTCGAGCAGCGACGCCTGCGCTTCCAGCAGGTGGATCAGCGGCTCCTGGTCGGAACGGATCAGCTTGGCGGCTTCCTTGGTCTTCTTGCGGGCCAGCGCGCCATCACCGGCGCCGGCGGCAATCATGCCGGTCGACAGCGCCTGATAGCCACGATCGCGGCGGCGGACACGGAAATAGCGCGAGATGGTGTAGGGGCTGTTCCACAGCGACTTGAGCAGCCACCACAGGATCATCACCGCGGCGACCACGGCAACGACGGCCACCGCCGCCACCATCAGGCTGACCTGGTATTGATAGCCGTTAAAAGTGACGACCATGTCGCCCGGCCGGTCGGCCAGCCAGGCAAAGCCCAGCCCGAGCGCGAAAACGACGATGAGGAAGGCGAGCAGGCGGATCATTGTGTTGCCCTCATGCCTTCATCGCGCCCGAGATCAGCGCATCGACCTGGGTTTCGACCTCGATGCGTGCCTTCAGCTTGCCGACAAAGTCCGCGCCAGCGGCCTTGGCGGCCTCGGGCAGCGTTTCATACTCGCTGAGTGCCTTCGCGTAGTCGCCCTGGTTGACCGCCGCCTCCATGCGCGCGACGGTTTCCGGTGCGCCGGCGCCTTCGACGGCGC
>NZ_RZPH01001268.1:0-1468 GCF_004022825.1 Mesorhizobium sp. M7A.F.Ca.CA.004.04.2.1 | reverse complement strand
GGGTTGAACAGCAGATGCAGTCGATGCTGGGCCGGGTGACGGTCGAGCCGGGCCGGCAGATCTATCCGCTTTCGGCGGTGACGCCACTGCGTTTCGCCCGAGATCGGGTGGCGCTGGTCGGCGAAGCCGCCCATGTGTTTCCGCCGATTGGTGCGCAAGGCCTCAATCTCGGCATCAGGGACGTCGACGATCTGGTTGGAATCGCTTGTGAAAATCGAGCGGACCCGGGTGCAGCCAAGGCGCTTGCGGCTTACGATTTCAAGCGCCGCCCCGATATTCTGGCGCGTAGCGGTGCGGTCAACCTGCTCAACATGTCGCTGCTTTCCGACATGCTGCCGGCCCAGATGGCCCGCGTGGCCGGGCTCGGCGTGCTCGGTGGCTTCGCGCCGCTTCGGGCTTTTTTCATGCGCGAGGGGCTTCGTCCAGGCAGCGGTTTTGCCGCGCTTGCCGGCGGGTTAGGGAAACAGGTCCGGCGCTAGGATATCGTGCCGGATCAGGTAGAGCAGCCCGGTGACAGTCACGACCGACAGGCAGGTTGTGATCAGCACACTGGCCGACACGCGCTGTACCCAGACGCCATACTGCTGGGCGATGACGAAGACGTTGGTGGCGGTCGGCAACGCCGCCAGAAGCACCGCCGAGAAGACCCATGTCTCAGAGAAATTGCCGATCCAGCTCAACACGACATAGCAGAGCAAAGGGTGCAGGATCAGTTTCAGTGCCGCAATCGGAACCATCTCGTGCGGGACGCGATTGAGCGGCCTGAGCGCCAGCGTGACGCCCATGGCAAACAGCGCGCAAGGTGCGGCCGCCCGGGAAAGATATTCCAGAAATCGCTCCACCGGCACGGGCGGTCGAAAGCCGATATAGGCGGCGCCGACGCCCAGGGCGGTTGCGATGATGAACGGGTGCAGCACGCTCTTGCGCACGACACCGAGCGCAAGCCGGAGAGGCGTGGTCTTGTCGTCGCCCGACAGCGCCATCATCATGGGTGCGATGGCGAAATGCATGATGTTCTCGAAACAGAAGATCAAGGCGACCGGCACAGCCGCCTCCTCGCCGAAGGCCAGCAATGCCAGCCCCGGTCCCATATAGCCGATATTGCCATAGGCGGCCGCGAGCGCCTTGATGGTCGATTGCGCTATCTCGCCGCGCGAGGTCAGGACCGACCCCATGAACATCAAGGAAAATATCATGAAGGTCGAGACGACCGAACCGAAGATGAAGCGCCATTCCGTCAGGTCTTCGAACGGCGTCTTGGCAAGCAGTTGGAAGAAAAGTGCCGGCAGCGCGACATAGACGATGAACGTGTTCATCCAGCCGAGCGCCTCCAGCGGCTGCCTGGTGATGCGCGCCACCAGGAACCCGACAAAAATCAAGCCGAAGAACGGAAGAACAAGACCGATGACGTCAGACATTTTTATGCTGGTCCGAAACCCTGGCGCCGGGCTAGCCCGTTGCTTAATAG
>NZ_RZPH01001267.1:0-1472 GCF_004022825.1 Mesorhizobium sp. M7A.F.Ca.CA.004.04.2.1 | reverse complement strand
CAGTCCTTTCTTCCTCCTTCGAACCCGGGCCGATGCGCCCGGGTTTTTTTGTTTGTGACTTGCCGGGCTTGGGGCGGAGCCTCTCCGTCCTTATTTCCTCTCGGGCGATGTCGGGTTGTGCTCATCCCGAACGTCCTTGGAATGACACTTCAGGGAGAGGTTCATGCATCGCAACAAGATCGTTTCGCGCGAAGACTGGTTCCAGGCGCACAAGGCGCATCTGGCGCGCGAGAAGGAACTGACGCGGCTCCGCGAGCGGATAGCGGCTGAGCGACGTGAATTGCCCTGGCTGAAGATCCGGAAGGACTATGTCTTCGAAACCGGGCAAGGGCCGAAGAGACTGGCCGACCTGTTTGCCGGCAACAGCCAGCTGATCGTCTATCACTTCATGTTCGGGCCGGGCTGCGTCAGTCATTGCGAGGGCTGCTCATTCCTTGCAGATCATATCGACGGCGCCAATCAGCATCTGCGGCATCACGACGTGTCGCTGGTCGTGGTTTCGCGCGCTCCACTGGCGGAACTTCTGCCTTACAAGCAGCGCATGGGCTGGAAGTTCGACTGGGTGTCGTCCTATGCCTCGGATTTCAACTTCGACATGCAGGTCTCCTTCACCGACAAGCAGATCGCCGCGGGCGACACCACCTACAATTTCGAGACCCGTCCACGAACATCGAAGGAGCTTCCCGGCACCAGCGTTTTCTACCGGGACGAGGCCGGCGACATCTTCCTCACCTTCATGTCGCGCGCCCGCGGCGGCGAGGCGCAGATCGGCGCCTACAACTATCTCGACATGACGCCGAAGGGCCGCAACGAGAACGGCCCCTATCACGGACTGATGGATTGGGTGCGGCTGCACGATGAATATCAGGGCAAGCAAGCGGGGCAGGCGAGTTGCTGCGATTGAAGAGCGTTCCCGTCGACCAAAACATGCGCTAAGGCTGCCGCTGATCGTTTAACGGTACTGCCATGCGCTTCCCGTCCCTACTCACCTGGCTCGCCTTCCCGGTCTATATCTGGCAAGGCCTCGGCGTGCGACGCCGCACCACGCGCATGCTGCCGGCGCAAGGGCCGGTCATGCACGAAATATCAGGCAAGGCGCCTGATATTTCGCTTCTGGTGCTGGGCGATTCGTCCGCCGCGTCGGTCGGCATAGGCAATTCGGAACATGGGCTTGCCGCGCAACTCGCCGTGCTGATTTCACAAAGCACAGGCCGCACCGTGCGCTGGCGGGCGGCCGGCTTTAATTCGGCAACGTCGGGCCAGATACGCGACCATGTCCTGCCCAATCTGTCGGCCGAACCGTGGACGCATATCGTGTTGGCCATCGGCACCAACGACACCAAGAATTTTCACTCCGTGCCGCGCTTCAAGAAGGAGTTCGGCGGCCTGCTCTACGGCCTGCGCGCCAAATGGCCGGAAGCACGCGTGGTGTGGTCGCCGGTGCTGGAGTTCACGCGGGCTCCGGCCATGCC
>NZ_RZPH01001266.1:0-1475 GCF_004022825.1 Mesorhizobium sp. M7A.F.Ca.CA.004.04.2.1 | reverse complement strand
TGGCATGCCGACGATGAAGACCGGGCGTCTCGACGGATTTCCCAATTTCGACCGCGCCGCGAAGAAGTCGGCATCGAAAGTGTCGATGAAACTGTCGTAAAGCTGGGTGTGCCGGTCAATGTCGAAATCATTGCCGGAAATTGCCTTGGCCTGCGCGAAATGGCGGATGGCCAGGCGATACTCGCGCTGATCGTTGAGCATCTTGCCGGCGGCGTGGTGCAGCACCACCCGCTCGCGATCGGTTGTCATGGGCAATTCCAGGCGAGCCCGTATTAAAGGCAACGCTGGATCGTCCTTGACCGCCCGGCGCGCTAGCGCCATTCCGGCCAGCGCCTCGACATGGCTCGGGTCGATGGCAAGCGCGCGGCCAAAACATTCGACCGCCTCGGCCTGCCGGCCGATGTCGGTGAGCAGATCGCCCATACCGGCAAGGGCCGTCAGCGACTGGCTGTCGACCGCCAGCGCCCGGCGATAGAAACCTTCGGCGACGTCGCCCTCGAGCTGGCTGCGGTAGGACCGGCCGAGATTGCACAAAGCTTCGATGAGCCGGCCGTCGAGCGCGATCGCCTTCTTTAGATGTTTGCGGGCGCGCTCGATGTCACCGGTGACATTATAGGCGTTGCCGAGATTGTTGCGGAAGATAGCGTTGCCCGGTTCGAGCTTGACCGCCCTTTCCATATAGGCAATGGCGGCGTCATGATGCTCGGCCTCGATGGCCAGAGTGCCCATGAGGTTCAGCGCCATGGCATTTTTCGGCTGCGTGCGAAGCACCGTCTGGTAGCAGAACTCGGCCTCGCGAAAACGCTTGCGCCGTTGCAGGTCGATGCCGCGCTGCAATGTCTTTTCCGCCGGTTCACCGGCGGTCGGAAGGGAGGCTGGCATTATTGCCGGCAGACCCAGAGGTTGCCGGCGGGGCAAAAGCGGCATCCGTCAAATCCAGGTCGCGGCTTGTGACAGGCCGGTCAAATCAGAACTTGTAGATAACGCCAAACTGCAGATTGTGGGAGTACAATTTGGCATCCTTGTAGGTATTGCTGCCGTCATTGTCGTCCAGATCGACGTTGGAGACGGCCTTGAAGCGATAGCCGAAATCGAGGTCGACATTCTGCGTCACCGCATAGGTGACACCGGTTCCCAACTGGCCGGCGAAACCCCAGCCGCCAGGCCCATATCCAAAGTCGTCACCGTCAAAATGGGTATCGGCGGTAACATAAGCTGCGCCGATACCGCCGCCGACATAGAGCTTGGCATCGCCAAAATGCGCAACGTCGGCCCAGACATTGGCGAGCAGATAGGTCGCTGACAAATTGCCGGCCGCATCGCCTGAGTTGAAGACAACACCGTCGTAACTGCCGCTAAAAGAACTTGCTTTGTAGCGCGCGTAGGACAATTCGCCTTCGACACGAAACACATCGTTGATGCGCCGACCGACAGCACCGCCGATCACGAAGCCAGTATTAAGATCGACTGAATAC
>NZ_RZPH01001265.1:0-1476 GCF_004022825.1 Mesorhizobium sp. M7A.F.Ca.CA.004.04.2.1 | reverse complement strand
CTCCTGGGGTCCGACCTACGCTTTTCCACGCCACGGCCAAGGCGACCAGGCCGACTGGCTGCGCGACACCAACCAGCGCACGATGGCCTTCGCCATGGTCGAGACGCGTGCCGCCCTCGATGCGCTCGATGGCATCCTCGACACGCCCGGCATCGACGGCATCTTCCTCGGCCCGTCGGATTTCTCGATCGCCTGGAGCAATGGTGCGACCGTCAATTCGACGCTGGAAAGCATGATGGAGACGGTGGCATCGGTGGCCGAGCGCACCCGCAAGGCCGGCAAACATGCGGCGATCTACGTTGTCGAGCCGGCAATTGCCGGCCGGGTCGTGTCGATGGGCTATCGCCTGCTGGCCATGGGCTCCGAGCATTCGCTGATCGGGCTTGGGGCAAAAACGCTGATCAAGAGCGTCCGCGATTCGATCGGGTCCTGAAGACGCTCAAGGTTTCAGATCCGTCAGGAATTTGGCGAAGGTCATTGAACCTTCGGGCCAAGGACCAAAACCTGAATCCGGGTTGAGATGACCGGTCTCACCGGCATCGATGAACAGCGAACCCCAGGCGCCGGCGATATCCTCCGCGACATCGAAGGCGCAGAACGGATCGTTGCGGCTGGCGATCACGATCGAGGGAAAGGGCAGCGGCTCACGCGGATAGGGGCCGAAGGTCATCAGGTGCCTGGGCCTGATCTCGGGATTGGCGACGTCGGGAGGTGCCACGAAGAAGGCCCCGGCAACCGGCTTGCGGAACTGCGGAATGGCTTGCACTGCAGCGGCGACACCGAGCGAGTGCGCCACCAGGACGACCGGCCGCTCGGCCTCGTTGACCGCCTCGGCAACGCTCGCCGTCCAGTCCTCGCGAACCGGCTTCGACCACTCGGCCTGTTCGACGCGGCGCGCCGTCGACAGTTTCGACTGCCAGCGGCTCTGCCAATGGTCGGGGCCGGAATTGGTGTAGCCCGGTACGATGAGAATATCTGCTTCCTTGACCTTCATGGCGCTGAGATAGCGAGCGGCATCGCTTCGTGCAACCGGCAGGAACGCCGCTTTTGATCACAATAGTGAACACCATGTTCGCTTCTTCGCGTCTTGTGTGAACGATGCAGATGGACGATCTGTGGTCAGGAAAAGAAACAGCCGTGCGCGGGAACCCTGACTTTGGAACTGACACGACGTACAATGATCGGCGGAGTGGGGCTTCTCGCTTTGGGAGCTTCATCGCAGGCCGGTCGAACGGAGCATTCGATGAGCGAGTTGCCTTTTGCCGCCACCACCCCGGTCAGCGTTGCCCGCGTCGGGCTGAAGGCGCGCGACGCGGAAAGCCTTGCCGCCTATTACCGCGAAATTGTCGGTCTGCAGGAGTTGAGCCGTGCCGATGGCGCGATCACCCTGGGCGCCGCCAACCGTCCCTTGTTGGTGCTTGAGCAGGACGCTTCAGCCAAGCCGGATGATCCGCGCAGCGCCGGGCTGTTCCACAC
>NZ_RZPH01001264.1:0-1477 GCF_004022825.1 Mesorhizobium sp. M7A.F.Ca.CA.004.04.2.1 | reverse complement strand
ATCGTCGACGTCCCCGTCGGCCCAGGCCTGCTCGGCCGCGTCGTCGACGCGCTTGCGCTCGACCGCCTTGATCGGACCCTTGCCGTCGATCGGATTACCGAGCGCGTCGACGACGCGGCCGAGCAGGCCTGGGCCGACGGGGACGTCGACGATGGCGCCAGTGCGCTTGACGATGTCGCCTTCCTTGATGTCGCGGTCGGCGCCGAAGATGACGACGCCGACATTGTCGGCTTCGAGGTTGAGCGCCATGCCGCGGATGCCGCCGGGGAATTCGACCATTTCGCCGGCCTGGACATTGTCGAGGCCGTAGACGCGGGCGATACCGTCACCGACGGACAACACCTGTCCGACTTCGGAGACCTCGGCCTCCTTGCCGAAATTCTTGATCTGGTCTTTCAGAATTGCGGAAATTTCCGCGGCGCGGATGTCCATCAGCCGACCTCTTTCAGTGCAAGCTTGAGCGAATTGAGTTTGGTTTTGAGCGACGTATCGATCTGGCGCGAGCCCATCTTGACCACCAGCCCGCCGAGCAGCGACGGATCGACGGTGACGGAGATAGCCACGTCCTTGCCGGCAACGCTCTTCAGCGCCGCCTTGAGTTCGGTCTGCTGGGCAGCCGTCAGTTCGTGAGCCGACGTCACTTCAGCAGCGGTCTCGCCACGATGTTCGGCTGATATCTGGCGGAACGCCCTGATCATGCCGGGAATGGCGAACAGCCGGCGGTTACGGGCGACGACGCGCAGGAAATTGCCGGTGAGGCCGGCAATCCCGGCCTTGTCGGCGATTGCCGCGATGGCCTTCGCCTGGTCCTCGCTGGAGAACACCGGGCTGTTGATCAGCCGGGTGAGATCAGCGCTGCCCGCGAGCATGGCTTCGAAGCTGTTGAGGTCAGCTTCGACCTTGGCCACGGAATTTGCCTGCAGGGCGAGTTCGAACAGCGAACCCGCATAGCGTTCTGCGACACCTGAGATTGGCGATGACGATTGAGCCACGGACCGTCTTTTCTCTTGTCTGACAGGCCGTAGATTGTTGGCGCGAGCAAAAACTCTGGCTAAATCTTTGACCTTACTGCATTTTTTCAAGCACGGAGACGCGGCTTCCGCTATCCCCGGCCGAAAGTCGATTGCCGTCTAGCACAGGCATTTTAAGACCGCAATGCGTCGTTCCGCATGGTTTTCAGGCACTATTGTCGCATCCGGCGAAAGTCACCCGTCTTCCATCGCGGAATACCCAACGATTCAAGGCAGAAAGCCGAAGGCAAAGGCGAGCGGCAACGCCGCCAGCACCAATTCCACCACAATGGAAACCCAATTGAAAGGCGTGTTGGCGCCATCCGACATCATCGACAGCAGCCGGCCGAAGGCGGTGAACAGCCAGGAGAAGCCAAGCGCCATGTAGATCAGCGGCTGCGCCAGCAGGATACAGCACAGGCCGACGCCGAGATAGAAGCCCGACATCCTGCCGCGCCCCTCGGCGA
>NZ_RZPH01001263.1:0-1480 GCF_004022825.1 Mesorhizobium sp. M7A.F.Ca.CA.004.04.2.1 | reverse complement strand
TCGATTGGTAGATCAATAGGCGATACTAGACCAGCATGCAGAATCGGCGGCAGCGCGCTCGTCCGTCGCCGCAGGGGGAGAGACAGACTTGGGCAGACGACGACAGGGCGAAAGCGAAGACGGTCGAGGCGAGGCAACCGAGCAGGTCGCCAGCGAAAGCCGAACGGATCGCCTCAGGATTCGCGCCGCCTGGATGTATTTCGTCGAACAGATGACGCAGAACGAGATCGCCGACGTGCTCGGCGTCGGTCGCGTCACCATCGTGCGCATGCTGGCGGATGCCCGGGCGCGCAACGAAGTGAAGATCACCATCGAGAGCGAATTGTCGGAAATCGTGCGGCTTGAGCGCGCGCTGGAGAAGACGTTCGGGCTGCAGCAGGCGCTGGTGGCGCCGCTTTCGGCACCCAATGCCGATCCGATACCAGCGATCAGCGCCAAGACCGGCAGTTTCCTGTCGGACACGATGAAGTCCGGCATGCGGGTCGGCGTCGGCTGGGGGCAGACGCTGTTCTCGAGCCTGCCCTTCATCAGCGCCAAGTCGCTCACCGATTTCAAGGTGATTTCGCTGCTTGGCGGTGTCGGCGTCGTGCGCCGGGTAAACCCAGCCGAGTTCGCCTGGCGCTTCGCTCAGATATTCCAGGGCGACGGCTATCTGATGCCGACACCAGCCGTCGTCGACAGCGTCGAGACCAAGATCGCACTGATCGAGCGCTGCGGCCTGCAGGAGATTTTCGAAATGGCCGACGTGCTTGATGCCGTTCTGCTGAGCGTCGGCGGGATTGCCTCGGCCACCACCTTCTCTCGGGGCGGCTTTCTCAAGGAGGCGGATCGGGAGGCCCTGCTTGCGCGAGGCGCCGTGGGTGACCTCCTGTTCCATTTCTTCGACCGCAACGGCGATCTGGTCGACCATCCGGTCAACAGCCACGTGATGTCGGTGGATGTCGACCGTCTGCGCAAGGCGCCGATCCGTATCCTCACCTCCGGTGGCGAGGAGAAAACCGAAGCGCTGCTCGGCGCCATGACCCTCATCGCCCCAACCATCCTGATCACCGACGAGGAGAGCGCGCGGCGTATGCTGGAGGCGGTCAGCGGAAGCTGAAACTGTCCGTGATGTAGTCCGGCCAGGCCTGCTGTTCGTCGAAAACAGCGGCGAGATCCGGTGTGTCCGCCAGTATTCCGCTCAGCACCAGCGCGGTGGCGATGCCGGCGCTGTTTCCCCCCGATATATCGTGTTCGACGCTGTCGCCGACACAGACCGCGGTGCCAGGGTCCGGCTCGCCGGCCAGCGCCAGCGCGGCTTCGAAAATCGCCTTGTCGGGCTTGCCGATACGGGTAACGCTGCCGCCCAGGCTTTCATAGAGATCGGCCAGACGACCGGCGCCGAAGCGAGGGCCAACGGTCGTCAGCATGACGATGTCGGGATTGGTGCAGAAACACGGCACCCGCCGCTCTGCAGCCGGCGCGAACAGCCTGCGATAAT
>NZ_RZPH01001262.1:0-1485 GCF_004022825.1 Mesorhizobium sp. M7A.F.Ca.CA.004.04.2.1 | reverse complement strand
GTGCCCATCGAGCCCACCGCTTCCTGGCCTGTCGTCGCCATCGGCGACATCAACAGCTTGGTGTCTTCCTGGCTATAGCCGAATGCCTGCTGGCGATCGAGCAGGCTGACATCCTTGCGCAGCGCGCGCGGCTCGACCGGCTTCAAATCTTCGAGAATGAGCTGCGTGTTGGCGAGCCAGGTCTTGTAGGGATGCTTGGTCGCGATCTCCGACTTGAGCTCCTCGTCGGAGACGATACGCCCCTTCTCCAGGTCGATCAGAAGCATCCGGCCTGGCTGCAGCCGCCACTTCTTGACGATCTTCTCCTCGGGCACCGGCAGCACGCCGGCTTCCGAGGCCATGATGACGCGGTCGTCATCGGTGACGATGTAGCGTGCCGGGCGCAGGCCATTGCGGTCGAGCGTGGCGCCGATCTGGCGGCCATCGGTGAAAACCACCGCCGCCGGCCCGTCCCACGGCTCCATCAGTGCCGCATGGTATTCGTAGAAGGCCTTGCGATCGGCATCCATGAGCTTGTTGCCCGCCCAGGCTTCCGGGATCAGCATCATCATGGCATGGCTGAGCCTGTACCCGCCCTGGAACAGGAACTCGAGCGCATTGTCGAAGCAGGCGGTGTCGGACTGGCCGTCATAGGAAATCGGCCACAGCTTCGAGATGTTGTTGCCGAACAGTTCGGAATCGACCGACGCCTGGCGCGCAGCCATCCAGTTGTTGTTGCCGCGCACGGTGTTGATCTCGCCATTGTGGGCGACCATGCGGTAGGGATGCGCCAGCTTCCAAGACGGGAAGGTGTTGGTCGAGAAGCGCTGGTGGACGAGGATCAGCGCGGTCTCGAAGCGCGGATCGATCAGGTCCTTGTAATAGGCGCCGACCTGGTAGGCCAGGAACATGCCCTTGTAGACGATGGTGCGCGCCGACAGCGACACGCAATAGGCGCCGATGTCCTTGTTATCGTTCTCGGCGTAGATGCGGCCCGATATCACCTTGCGCAGCAGATAGAGCCTGGCCTCGTATTCCTCGTCATCGGTAATGTCTGGCGTGCGGCCGATGAAGATCTGCCGATGGAACGGCTCGGATGCCACGATGTCAGGCGCCTTCGAAAGCGACGAATTGTCGACGGGCACGTCACGGAAACCGATGAGCGGAAGCCCCTCGGATTGCGCCGATTCGACAATGATGTCCTCGATATGGGCGCGAAGGGCCGCGTCCTGCGGCATGAACCAGTGTCCGACGCCGTACTGACCCGCCGGCGGCAGCTCGATGCCCTGGGCCGTCATCTCCTCACGGAAGAACTGGTCGGGAAGCTGCACCAGCACGCCGGCGCCATCGCCGACCAGCGGATCGGCGCCAACGGCGCCGCGATGCGTCAGGTTTTCGAGCACAGCCAGCCCGTCCTTGACGATCTGATGCGACTTCACGCCCTTCATATTGACGATGAAGCCGACGCCGCAGGCGTCATGCTCGTTGCGCGGATCGTAGAGGCCC
>NZ_RZPH01001261.1:0-1492 GCF_004022825.1 Mesorhizobium sp. M7A.F.Ca.CA.004.04.2.1 | reverse complement strand
CGCCTACACCGACCCGCAAAGCGCATGGTCGACCTCGGCAGCAACCGAACAGGGCAAGGGCCGCACCTTCAAGGTGGCCCTCACCGGCAGGATCGGAGGCTGACAATGAACGAAGCATCGGTGCGTGAACTGGCCTGCGAGGCGCGGCTCAACCTGAGGCGTCTGCCGGACTACATGGACAGCATTTCAGACAGGCTGCGGAGCTTCGAGGCCGATGCCTCGCATGAGGGAAAGCGCATCGATTTCCGCTTTGCCTTCGGCGGGGCCTCTTTCGACATGGAACGGCTGGTGATGCGGGCCAATGCTGCCGACCGCGACGGGCTCGCCCGTATCAAGGACCTGCTGGCCACAGCCGTACAGGTCTACGCCAAGGAGGAAAACCCCGAGATCGTCTGGACCGGCGATCTCTCAGGCGAAACCAGCCTCGCCCAGTTCCGCGAGATGGTGGTGACGGATATTCGCGACCTCACCCCGCACATGCGCCGCATCCGGCTGGCCGGCGAGGATCTCAGCCGTTTCGCCAAATTCGGCGGCATGCATATCCGCATGCTGTTTCCGACCAGGGAGGTGCCCGATCCGCTGTGGCCGGTGCTCGGCGGCAATGGCTTGCCGGTCTGGCCCGCCGACGACCGGCGTCCGGTGGCGCGCGTCTACACTATCCGGGCGCTGGACGTGGCCAGGGGCATCATCGATGTCGACTTCCTCGTCCATCCCGGCGAGAGCGTTGGCTCCGCCTGGGCCATGCGGGCAGCTCCCGGCACGAAAGTCGGCATCATGGGACCGGTCGGCCGCCCGGTGCGGCAGGCGGAGTGGTACGTCATGGGCGCCGACGAAACCGGCCTGCCGGCGCTGGCGCGGCTGCTGGAGACGCTGCCGGCCGAGACAAAGGGCGTCGCCTTCGTCGAGATCGCCAATGATGGCGAAAGGCAAGCGATCAACAATGCCACGGGCATCGAGTTGCATTGGCTGACAAGGAACGGCGTGCCGGCGGGCGAGGACAGACTGCTGGCCGAGGCTGTCCGCTCGGTGGCGTGGCCGCAAGGCGGCTCGGCCTTCGGCTGGTTCGCCGCGGAAGCGACCGCCGCCAAGGTCGTTCGCGAATATTGGCGCGGCACGCTGGGGCTCGGCCGCGATGAGACGTTGGCGGCCGCCTATTGGCGGCGTGGCTCTGCCGGATTGATGGCGGGGTGAACTCTGATGATCGGCCCGCCGTCTTTGCCGATGCCGATAACAATTTGATCACCGGAGACAAGGTTCGAAATATCGCACACCACCAGCGGCATGCGGATCTCGTAAAGAAATTCGGCAACGATGGCGCCCACCGCCAGGATCGGGTCCGGCCGCTCCAGAAGAATCCCGGCTGGCGCCGTGCCTCTGCGGATCGCCTCGGCCAGCACCGAGGATGAAGACGACGAGCCGCGCCCGCTCGGCATGACCAAAATCCTGCCGGCGACATTCTGGCCGAGACCGGGATGCGAATGGTCTGTTATGT
>NZ_RZPH01000125.1:8494-9331 GCF_004022825.1 Mesorhizobium sp. M7A.F.Ca.CA.004.04.2.1 | reverse complement strand
GCCATGAAGTGGCGCATGCCGGCCTCGCCACCGGCGACGCGATAGACCTGGAACATGCCCATCTGCGCCCAGCGCAGGCCGAAGCCATAGCGCATGATGTCGTCGAGTTCCTCGACCGTGCAGATGCCGTCCTTGATCAGCCACAGCGCCTCGCGCCATGCCGCTTCGAGCAGGCGGTCGCCGACGAAGGCCTCGATCTCCTTGCGGATGACGACCGGCTTCATGCCGATCGAGGCATACATCTCCTTGGCGACCTCGATCGCCTCGGGAAAGGTCTGCTCGCCGCCCACGATCTCGACCAGCGGCAGGAGATAGACCGGGTTGAACGGATGGCCGACGACCAGCCGCTCCGGATGCTTCTTCATCGCCACCTGCATGTCGGTTGGCTTGATGCCGGAGGTCGAGGAACCGACAATCGCATTGGCCGGCGCGTGGGTATCGATCTCGGCGAGCACCCGGTGCTTGAGGTCGAGCCGTTCCGGCACGCTTTCCTGAATGAAATCGGCATCGGCCACTGCCTCGGCGATGGTCTTGGCAAAGGTCAGCTTGCCCTCTTTCGGCAAACCGCCGGGTACCATCTGCTTGTAGGCGCGGCGCGCGCCCTTCATCACTTCGCCGACCTTGCGCGACGCCTCGGGATCGGGATCGAAGATCGACACGTCGATGCCGTTGAGCAGCAGCCGCGCCACCCAGCCGGCGCCGATGACGCCGCCACCGATGGCGGCTGCCTTGTTGATGATGCTCATGCGGAAGCTCCGGTTCTGGTCATGGCGGTTGTGGGATCTATTAGCGGCACGCGTTCGCCGGCGCGGGTCACGGACGGGTCGTATGCCTTTC
>NZ_RZPH01000125.1:0-8484 GCF_004022825.1 Mesorhizobium sp. M7A.F.Ca.CA.004.04.2.1 | reverse complement strand
GCCGGAAGAATTCGATCGGCAGCGTGTCATAATCGGGGTCGAAGCTGGACTGGTCCCAGCGTTCGCAAAACTGGTCGCAATCGTCGAAATAGGCGTGGCCGGCAAAGCGGTCGCGCGCATGGCGGTTACCGCCGAGGTGATGGGCATAGTAGAGCCGCTGGAAGTCGCCATGTTTCTCCACCACCCAAGTGCATTGTTCGCGCACGAAGGGTTTGAGGATCGAAGCGGCATATTCATCGTGATTGTAAGGCGCATAGATGTCGCCGATGTCGTGCAGTAGCGCGCAGGCGATCCAGTCGGTGTCGGCGCCGTCGCGCCAGGCACGCGTCGCCGCCTGCAGCGAATGGCCGAGCCGGGTGATCTTGTAGCCCGATAGGCCCGCGTCGAGCTGCACCAGCGCGTCGAGCAGCCGCTCGCCGGTCCTGGCCGCGTAGTCGATCTCATGCGCGGTCAGGAACTCGTAGTCGTCCCGGTCGCCATCCTTCATTGCGGTGAATTTTACGGTAGTCATGCCGACCCTCCCGACGAATAATTCATGCCGCGATCGGCGCCCGCTTGGTGAGGTTGAGCTTCTGCCGTACCTCTTCCGGCCCAAGAATCCTGGCGCCGAGATTGGTGACGATGCTGGCGGCGCGCTCGACCAACTGCGCATTGGTCGCCAGTACGCCCTTGTCGAGCCATAGATTGTCTTCCAGCCCGACGCGGACATTGCCGCCGGCCAGCACCGCCGCAGCAGCATAGGCCATCTGGTTGCGGCCGATGGCAAAGGCCGACCAGTTCCAGGTCGACGGCACATTGTTGACCATGGCCATGAAGGTGTTGAGGTCGTCCGGCGCCCCCCACGGCACGCCCATGCAGAGCTGCACCAGCGCATCGGGGTTGAGCACCTTTTCCTCGACCAGCTGCTTGGCGAACCACAAATGGCCAGTGTCGAAGGCCTCGATCTCCGGCTTGACGCCAAGCGCCGTCATCATGCCGCCCATGGCGCGCAGCATGCCTGGCGTGTTGGTCATGACATAGTCGGCCTCGGCGAAATTCATGGTGCCGCAGTCGAGCGTGCAGATTTCCGGCAGGCATTGGCGCACATGTTCCATGCGGTTGGTGGCGCCGCCCATGTCGGTGCCTTTTTCGTTGAGCGGCAACGGCGCTTCCGGCGATCCGAACACCATGTCGCCGCCCATGCCGGCGGTCAGGTTCAGCACGACGTCGACATTGGCCTCGCGGATGCGCTCGGTCACTTCGCGGTAGAGATGCACATCGCGCCTGGGCTTGCCGGTCTCGGGATCGCGGACGTGGCAGTGCACGATTGCGGCGCCAGCCTTGGCCGCGTCGATGGCCGAATCGGCGATCTGCTTTGGCGAGCGCGGCACATGAGGGCTGCGGTCCTGCGACCCGCCGGACCCGGTCACGGCACAGGTAATGAAGACCTCACGGTTCATCGCAAGCGGCATAGAACTCTCCTCCGAAAGAACAGTCCACAACAATGCCCGACTTGCCGGAAACTGTTTTGCGTTTTACGAAGCTTCCATGACGAAAAGCGAAAAACCGACGATCTTTCGTGCCGAGCGTCTGCCGCTCAAGGTGACGCTGCTGGTGTTTTCCGGCTCGTCGATCATGTGCGTGGCATCCGCCGTCGATCCACTGCGCGCCGCCAACCGCATCTCCGGCGAGACCCTGTTCGATTTTCGGCTGGTCTCGGTGACCGGCGAGGCTCCGGTCACCACATGCGGCCTGCCGGTGGCGGTCGGCGGCCGCTTCGATGCGGCTGAGCCGACCGACGTTCTTGTCGTTGTCGCCGGCTTCGGCACCCAGAACTATGCAACCTCGGCTCTGTTGTCGGGCCTGCGCCGGGCCGCACGCACGGCGCGTGCTTGCGGCGGTGTCGAGGCCGGCACCTGGCTGGTGGCACGCGCCGGCCTGCTGGAAGGGCGCAGCGCCACCACCCACTGGGAGGACATGGAGGATTTTTCCTCGGCCTTCCCTGGCGTCGATGTCCGCCCGGACCGCTATGTCATCGACGGGCCAGTGTTCACCTCGGGCGGCGCGTCACCGACCTTCGACCTGATGCTGCATCTCATCCGCACGCGGCTCGGTATGGCGGTGGCGCTCGATGTCGCCAGCGTCTTCATCTACGACCAGGCTCGCGCCGCCACCGACGCACAGCCGCTGGTCTCGCTCGGCCGGCTCGACGGCTATGACCCGCGCCTTGCGCAAGCCATCCGGCTGATGGAATCGCATGTCGACCAGCCGCTGACCATCGAAGCAGTGGCCAAGCGCGCCGGCGTGACGGCACGGACGCTGGAAAGCATCTTTCGCAAATCGATCGGCGAGACGCCGGGCGCCTATTACCTCAGGCTGCGCCTCGGCGCCGCGCGCCGGCTGGTGGTCGATACGAGGGTTGCCATGGCCGATATTGCCGGGCGGACCGGGTTCTCGTCCGCCGCGGCATTTTCGAGGGCATTTTCAAGGGCTTTCGGCGAAGCGCCGGTCAGATTGCGGAGGGGTTGATGTGCATGCCGCCCAAAAGTGTGTAGCGATTTTGGGACAACGACATGCACAAAGTCGGAAAGCTCAGGCAGCGTTCTGACGGTCACTGCCGCCGTCGATCTGCGAGCGCATCTGTCTGGCAAGATGGGTCTCGAAACGGCTGGCAACGGCGCGGTCCCATTCGTTTGAGCGGCGCGTACCATCCTTCGGATGCGGCATCGCCATCAGCCGGTCGATGATCGATCCGGCCTCGCCAGGTGAGAGCAGGGCGTCGATTTCACGTTCGTTCTGCATATCGGTTCGCCTCCTTCTTCCTCTCCCGCCACGAGCCACTCTTATATGAGAAACGTGACGGCAGTTTGAAGGCAAGAGCGAGGTCATTGAAGGGCGTCGAAGGGCAAAACCGTGTCGCGGGACCGGGCCATGCGCAAAGCTGTTCCTGCGTCCCGGCAGGTCAGATCAAGGAGAGATCTACAGCCGCTTTTCGAACAGCACCGTGGTGAAGCCACTGTCCCATTCGTCGTCTGGATAGCGGTTTTTCTCGACATAGCCGACCGCCTTGTAGAGGGCTTGTGCCGGCAGGTTGAACGTGTCGGTTTCCAGCCGCGCCTGCGCCAACCCGGCGGTGCCGATTGCCTGTTCGGCATGGGAGAGCAGCTGGCGGCCGACACCTTGGCCTTGACGGGATGCCATGACGTGCAGGGCCTCGATGAAATCGGCGCGCCAATGGATCAGGCCGGCGACCTCGCCATCGATCTCGGCAACGGCGAACTCAGGCCAGCTCCGGTCGACATAGCGCCCGCCAATATCCGTCTCGACATAGCGCCGCGCCGCTGCTTCGGTGATGTTCGGCAGCCATGTGCCTTCGAACGTTTCCTGCAGCACCTGCTTCAACGCCGGAATATCGCTCGCCTGCGCCGGGCGCACGATGATTCGATCCTCTGCCATTTTCCGTCTCCCGCCAATGCATGTCGCCCAAAAGTGCCAGCGGTTTTGGGATGACGACATGCATAAAAATAAAGGCTGCCGCACGGGCTCTCTTTCGGCGACACGCGTGGCATCTTGATCTCACGCTGGCTGCCGAAGATCTGTGCGATCCTCGGCAGCCTCTCGCGAAGTGGGCTGACTAGCAGATAGCGATGGCGGCGGCTTTCAGCCAGTGGTGCCGGATGTCGGTCCAGAGATGGAGCGGCGCGCGCCTTACACGTAGCGGTTGACGATATTTTCCAGCAGTTCCTGGCGGCCGGACCTCGGCTGCGGCTCGATCCTCTTCTTGACGACACGCTCGGCGATATCCTCAAGCGTGCGCTTGCCGGCGAGCATCGCCTTGCCCTCGGCCGTGTTCCAGCCGGCATAACGTTCGGCCAGCGGCGCCGATAGCGCCTTGTCCTCGACCATGCGGGCCGCGGCTTTCAGGCCACGTGCGCAAGAGTCCATGCCGCCGATATGGCCGATCAGCAGGTCCTGCGGATCGAGCGACTGGCGGCGCAGCTTGGCGTCGAAATTGGTGCCGCCGGTCTTGAAGCCGCCGGCCTGCAGGACCTGGTAGTAGGCCAGCGCCATTTCCGGCACGTTGTTGGGGAACTGGTCGGTGTCCCATCCCGACTGATAGTCGTTGCGGTTCATATCGATCGAACCGAAAATGCCGAGCGCATTGGCCAGAGCCAGTTCGTGCTCGAAGGAATGGCCGGCCAGGATGGCGTGGCCCTGCTCGATATTGACCTTGACCTCCTTCTCCAGCCCGAAGCGCTTGAGGAAGCCGTAGACCGTGGCGACATCGTAATCGTACTGATGCTTGGTCGGCTCCTGCGGCTTCGGCTCGATCAGGATCGCGCCCTTGAAGCCGATTTTGTGCTTGTAGTCGACGACCATGCTGAGGAACCGGCCGGCCTGTTCCTGCTCGCGCGCGAGGTCGGTGTTGAGCAGCGTCTCATAGCCTTCGCGCCCGCCCCACAGCACGTAGTTTTCGCCCTTCAGCCGCTTGGTGACGTCGATGCAGCTTTTTACCGTCGCCGCCGCGTAGGCAAAGACATCCGGATCGGGATTGGTGGCCGCCCCCGACATGAAGCGGCGATTGGAGAACAGATTGGCGGTGCCCCAAAGCAGCTTGACGCCGGTCTGCTTCATCTTCCCCGCGAAGTAATCGGCGATCTCGTCGAGGCGCGCGGCACTTTCGGAAAAATCCTTGCCTTCCGGCCGCACATCGGCGTCGTGGAAGCAGAAATAGGGCGCGCCGAGCAGCGAGAACATCTCGAAGGCGACGTCCGCTTTCAGCTTTGCCAGTTCCATCGTGTCGGTGCCACCTGCCTTGGGGAACCACGGCCGGTCGAAGGTCTGGCCGCCGAACGGATCGCCGCCCGGCCAGGCAAAGGAGTGCCAGTAGGCGACGGCGAAGCGCAGATGGTCTTCCAGCCGTTTGCCGGCGACGAGCTCGTCGGGATTGTAGAACCTATAGGCCAGCGGATTGGTCGAATCCGGCCCTTCATATTTGATTTTCTTGATGTCGCCGAAAAATCCGCTGCTCATGATTTCTGTCCTCTCACAAAGTTCTGCCGCCATTACCTCAGGCGTAATTGGTTTCAGGCCAGCGCCGGTTGAAAAGGGTCATGTCAAAACCGTCAATGAAGGAGACAGACCATGACCGACCTCACCAAGATCGCTGAAAACTACATCACCGCCTGGAACGAAAGCGATGCCGTCCGCCGGACCGAATTGCTCAAGGCGACCTTCACGGAAGACGTCAGCTATCGTGATCCGCTCATGCAGGGCGACGGCCATGAAGGCGTCGCGGCTCTGATCGACGGCGTGCAGCAGCGCTTTGCCGGCTTCCGGTTCTCGCTGAAGGGCACGCCGGACGGTTTTGCCGACAAGATCCGCTTCTCGTGGAATCTCGGGCCTGAGGGGACGCCATCGGTGATCGAAGGTACCGACATCGGAATCATTGAGAACGGCCGCCTGAAGAGCGTCACCGGCTTTCTCGACAAGGTGCCTGCGCAGTGAGGACTTCTGGGCGAGGCGGGTGCGAAGCGCCCCCCTCTGGCCTGCCGGCCATCTCCCCCTCAAGGGGGGAGATTGGCTGTCTTTCCCGCCATCGCTAATTATCAACCTTGCAAGACGAGTAAAGCCGTCAACGCTGCCGATCTCCCCCCTAGAGGGGGAGATGCCCGGCAGGGCAGAGGGGGGCGCCTCGCACTGAATCACGCGGTTACAGCCCTGATCGCCGGGTACAGCTCCCGGTAGCGCTGATAGGCATCGGCATAGACGCCGCCAAGCGCCGCGTCCGGTTCGATCGTCGCATCCGTCCTCGGTGCCGTACAGATTTCAAGCGGATCGGCACCCGTCGCCGCGATCAGGCCGAGCCGCGCGGCGCCAAAGGCGGCGCCGAAATCGCCGTCGGCGGGAATGTCGACAGGCAGTTGAAGCGCGGTGGCAATCGCCTTCAACCAGTAGTGCGAGCGCGAGCCGCCGCCGATCGCCGTCACCCGCGTCAAACTCGTGCCGGCCGTGGCCAGGGCTTCGAGGCTGTCGCGGAAGGCAAAGGCTACACCCTCCAGCACGGCCTGGGTCAGCACGGGACGGCTCGATTCATGCGCCAGCCCGGTGAACGCGCCGCGAATGGCGGCATCATTGTAGGGTGTGCGCTCGCCCGAGAGATAAGGCAGGAAGGACACGCCGCTCGGCGCCTTCAATGTGTCGCCGAGCTCAGTGGTCAATTCGCCGGCGCTCTTCCCGGTGATTTCGGACAGCCAGTTGAGCGAATCCGTCGCCGACAGGATGACCCCCATCTGGTGCCAGGTGTTCGGCAGGGCGTGGCAGAAGGTGTGAACCGCGCTAGCCGGGTTGGGCAGGTAGGAAGCGTTGGCGGCAAACAGCACGCCCGATGTGCCGAGCGAGACGAAAGCGTGGCCGGCGCCGACCGTGCCCATGCCGCAGGCCGAGGCCGCATTGTCGCCGGCGCCGCCGGCGATTGGAATGGCCTGGACGCCCCATTTCGAGGCCAATTCACTGCGCAGTGCGCCTGCCTTGTGCGTACCCTCGACCAGCGACGGCATCTGCTCCTCGTCGAGCGACGTCGCTGCGAGCAGGTCCGTACTCCAGCGCCGGTTGCCGACATCGAGCCAGGAGGTACCGGCAGAATCCGACATCTCCGAAATGTGTTCGCCCGAAAGCCAGAGCCGCAGGAAATCCTTGGGCAGCAGCACTTTTGCGA
This sequence comes from Mesorhizobium sp. M7A.F.Ca.CA.004.04.2.1, assembly GCF_004022825.1. Classification (NCBI taxonomy): domain Bacteria; kingdom Pseudomonadati; phylum Pseudomonadota; class Alphaproteobacteria; order Hyphomicrobiales; family Phyllobacteriaceae; genus Mesorhizobium; species Mesorhizobium sp. M7A.F.Ca.CA.004.04.2.1. The sequence continues at coordinate 1,787 of NZ_RZPH01000125.1, read as the reverse complement.
CCTTGGCGAAGAGAGCGGGTTCGTTGTTTTTCACCCAGGCAAGTTTCGGCGCGGTGAAACCGGGAAAGACGATGTTGCCGGTCAGAGCGCGGAAGCGCGGATCGGCATCGAGCGCAGCCGCCTCGGCATGGCTGCGCGTGTCGTTCCACAGGATGCAGGGACGCAGCACCTTGTCGGCGGCGTCGAGCAGCGTGGCGCCATGCATCTGCCCGGACAGGCCAATGCCCTTGACTGCCGCGAGTTCATCCGGATGGGAGGATTTGAGCTCGGCAATTGCGTCTTCGCAGGCCCGGATCCAGTGCTCGGGATTCTGTTCCGACCAGCCGGGATGCGGCCGTGAAACATCAAGCGAACCATGGCCGGAACCGATGACGGTTTGCCCGGCATCGATCAGCAGCGCCTTGACGCCCGACGTTCCGAGATCGAGGCCCAGATACATGTCTTCCTCCCACGCCAGTTAATTTTTTCGGGTCTCGAAAAAATCTGACTTGGCCAGTTTTTAAAACAAGATCCGCTTCGGGTCAATTCTCCGACAAATCGGCGGCGCGTCGCACAAACAGCGCTGACAGCGGACTGTCGGGCCGCGCCATCGAACGCTCGGCCGTGAGCGCCCTGGCCAGCGCACCGTCACCGGCGCGCAACGCTGCCTCGATCAGCGTCAGGTCGATAACATCCCGCTGGGCGTGGCTGCCGCCGAAGCGATGGGAGATCGATCGGATCGGCCGGATCAGGCGCACGGTCTCGGCGTAATTGCCCTCACCGAATGCCTTGACGGCGAGCGTCAGCGGATGGCCGACATCCCGCGTGAAAGCCGCATTGTCGTCGCTGCCACGCATGGCCTCGCGCTGAGCCTCAAGCAAAGCGAGGGCCGGCGCATCTAACCCTGCACCGACAAAGGCCATCATCGCGTGGGCATCGTTGAAGGCATAATTGCCGGCGCCGGCCTTATGCCAATTGGCGGCGAGCGCCGCCCAGCGGTCGCCGACATCGACGCCGCCGAGGGCGAGCCGCCACAGGACTGCCGAGGCATCGACCATGTTGAGCGCCATCGTCGATTGCACGCTGTAAATGGGGCCGTCATAGAGGGCCAGCACCGCGTCGGTCTCGCCGAGATCATAGTGGAACAGCGCCAGGTGCCACCAATTGTGGACCTGCAGGAAACTCTCCCTTGTCCACGCTTCCGGGTTGGCCTGCATCCAGGCGATGCCATCCCTTTGCCGGCTCTGCATCTCCATAACATGGGCGACGGCATGCTGCGCCCAGCCGTCGCGCGGCTCGATGTCGACCGCCGCGCGGCCAAGCTGCTCGGCCCTCACATAGTCACCCATTTCCTCCAGCCCGAAGGCGTGCATGCCGAGCATGGCGTGGTAGCCGGGCATGCCGCTTTGCCAGGACGGCAGGGCGCGTGCGATGCGGTCGCGCAGCATGCGTGCATTGCCGGTGAAGAAATCGATCTGGTGGCCGACCTGCAGCGCCAGCCCGTCGCGCGGGGTCTCGATGGTGATGTCCTCGAGAATGCGGCTGGCTTGATGCCAGCGTCCGTTGGCGAGATGACCCAGGGCTGTGACATGCGCCCGCTCGCGCGTGGTCGCGGCAAGCGGCAGTGACGCCTCATGGCAAGCCTTGGCCACCGCTGTCGCCTCCCGCTCGGTGGCGAGGCCGAACAGATAGCCCTTGAAGACATGCGCCATGACGAAGCCGGGATCTTCCGCGATGGCGCGGTCGACGGAGGCTACGGGGTCGCCGATGAAGCACTGCAGTTCACGCACCGCCTGGCTGTAGGGGGT